>JANPJC010000197.1:0-3713 GCA_031425315.1 Chitinophagales bacterium | reverse complement strand
TGGCTGGCGATGGTGCCCGACTTACCCACTTCCTTGAATCCATAGCTATATCTTCCCCCTATTGTGAAATTGCCTATATCGATACCCAGTCCGCCAGTCAAACCCCAATCGAAACGATTAAAACTCTCAGCATCTAAATCTGAAACTTCATTTACAGTTCCATTATCATTCAGGTCAGTTATATTGGCTGCAATGAGGTAAGAAGCATATGGACCAACCTGTATATTGAAGTTTTTTGCAATATTGATTACGGCAAGTACGGGCACTTCCACATAATGTAAATTGAATCTATATTCACCATTTCCGAGCAGCGGATTATTGTATGTGAGCTTAGATCCTTTGTTAGAATATAACAATTCAGGTTGAATAGAGAGTCCGCGCGTTAGCGGGAGTTTTGCAAAAAAACCGGCATTGATACCGAGTTTCATATTTTCATCATCTACATCATCAACATATAGATTCGATAAGTTTATACCACCTTTAATACCAAACTTTGGACTAAGTTTCGATTCCACATTGGTCTGCTGTTCCTGTGCTATAACACCATTCGTAATGATTATTCCCAGTACTGCGAGCAGGCTTATCTGAATGAGCTTTTTTGTTTTTTTCATAATGTTTGTTTTATGGGTAAGCATTTTCTCTTCCCTATTAAATTTCTGTGCCTCATCTCAATTGATTGAAAAAGTTGGATTCACGTGGAGGCTTTTCTACACGGCTTTAACACGAAATGAGGATATAGCATTGCAGTTTTGTGGAAGATCAATTTTATTAAAACCTAAGAAATTTATAATGGAGAAAGAAATCATATTTTGTTTTCTTCTGATGATAGAAAACTAAATCCCAGTAATAACAACCAAAGAAGCCATAATGTACTCCCCGCTAAACCAGCATAACTCAGATAAGGGAAAGATGATATAACGGTGTTAAATATTTCGGCCTGAGCAGATAGATAGATTATTGAGGAGATAAGCCCCAGCCAATTTTTCCATTTTGCAAACGTATTACTTTTTAGAAAGGAAATCGAAATTACAATCGTCCAGATAACAGTAAATAACTGGCCAATATGTTCACCGAGTAATACGCCACCAAACTGATGAATTAATTTAAAATCTGACACTGCAATTTCTCTGGTAAATGGATTATCAGCATTTACATAATTGGCTGCTAAAACCGGTACAACAAAAACCCATCTTAGTAAGCCTATAGCTTGCGCCATAACGGCGATTACTGCAAATGTAGTAGCCCATTTAATTACAGCGAGCTGAGGCATTTCCCCGATTTTTACAAATGCAATCAGTAATGGTATGGCTGAAATTGCAAAGCACCACCAGGTAAAAATTAATTTGTTTTCCTTGCCGTAGAATTTGGTGAGGATGCTGCCAGTTTCCTGTCTTAATATATTAGGGTATTCGAAGATGACAGTTAATATGGTGTATGGGATGACCACGGTGATAACTCCAATGATTAATGACCAACCTATTGTTTTGTAATTATTCATGGAAGACTATTTAATAACGATTGAATAGCTGATACCAGGTGTAGGATTGAATTTTACGTCCTTGCCCTTAGCGAGTAAAGCAATGCCACCTATTCTGAAATTGATTCCTTTCCAGATCATCCAGCGAAAACCGGCTTCAATACCAGCGGCATTTTCATTTTTATACTCTCTGTTTAATCCTCTCAGGTAAGATGCTCCTGCGTAAAATGATGAGGGAATTGCTTTTTTATCTACCGGCAAAAACCAGAAACTTACGCCGGTTTTTATAAATCCTGTAGTTACGCCGGAAGTGAAATTTGTAACATAGTATCCTGCATGAAAAGAAACGAAGTGGTGTTTGTATTCAAAACCGATTGACGGATTGCGGAAACCATTAATACTGAATTCTTTTAACTTCAATCGGTTTTGGGAAAAAGTATTAGAGAGTATGCCTGTGAGTAAAATAGATAGAATGATCTTTTTCATTGTGTGTTTGTTTATTGTCACACAAAGTTGAAGGAACGCGTACGCGCAGTATCGGACAAATGTCTATTAATTGTTTAGCGGATGTTATTTCTTATCCTGCTGAGATGGCGTGGAGTGACGCCTAAAATTGAAGCAAGGAACTGAAGAGGAATTTGTTGCACCAGTACGGGCTCCTTTTCAATCATTTTCTCGTAACGCTGCTGGGCATTCAGCATTATAGCATCCAAACGGCTTTCATCGATACAGCATATCTGCCATTCCAGAATTTCAATATAGAAGTTTTTAAAAGAGGGAATATCATTTTGCAATGCTTTTAAAACAGATATGTCTATCACCCATATTTCTGAATCAATTACAGCTCGTATATTTTCTTTTGCAGGTACCTGCTTAAGAAAACTGACTAGCGATACTACAAAATTATTTGGACCAACTGTATAAGTGGTTTTTTCAAGTCCGTCGATATTTACGTAATACTGCAGGAATCCCTGTGCGACGAAACCGAGGTGTTTACTCGTCTTCCCCTCCTGTGCAAAAAAGTCACCTTTTGCTAATTTTTTGATAGTGAATTTTTCCGCAATCGCCGCTGCGTCAACAGCGGGTAATCCGGAGTAAAGAAAGTATTGTTTGAGTGCTTCCAAGATTATTAAAGGTGAAGAGTGGTCTCGTCCAGAATCGAACTGGAATCCAGGGCTTCGGAGACCCTTATACTATCCATTGTACTACGAGACCGTAAGAAAAGGGTGAAGTATGAAGTGCGAAGTGCAAAGTCATAAGTTTTAAAGTGGCTGATTACTTCCCACTTCCCACTTCGCACTTCGTACTTCTTACTTCTTACTTTATTAGTTCTCCCACGTTTGAAGCAAAGATCTTTACCGCGATGGCGAGCAAAACTACACCAAAAAATTTACGAACTGCTAACAAGCCGCCCTTTCCCAGCAATTTCGCAATCCTGTTCAGCGATTTAAGGACGACAAATACAACAACCAGGTTTAATAAAATACCAATCAATACCGGTAGCGGAGTGAAATTTGCCCTCAGGGAAATGATGGTAGTAAGTGTGCCAGATCCGGCAATCAACGGAAAAGCGATTGGTACAACAATACTCGACCGAGGATCTTCATCCTGCTTAAAAAATTCAATTCCCAAAACCATTTCCAGGCCTACAATAAATATTACAATCGAACCACCTACAGCAAAGGATTTCACGTCAAGCCCCAGCATCCGCAAAAAGCTTTCACCTAAAAAAAGAAAGCCTATCATAAACGCTCCGGATATCAACGTTGCCCGTAATTCATTCAACCCACCCATTTTTTGCTTTAACGTAATCATTAACGGAATAGAGCCCACAATGTCTATTACCGCAAATAGCGTAAAACAAACAGTCAGTAATTCGTCTAAAGTAAAACCCATAATTTCTATTTATGATGTCCGTCGGATAATCCTACGGACGTCTAAACCTCGCCCCAAGCGTAAAATTTCTTCCTCTCGGCGCATAACCGCTTATATCCATATACATTTCATTTGCCACATTATTAATGTTGGTAAACAATGAAATATTCTTAAAGATCCTGTATTCTGCATAAATATCAAAGGTTTCGTATCCGGCTAATGAAAGCGGGCTATCCATGAATCTGGGCTCAAGTCTTTCCCCGGTTATTCGTCCACTCAAACTAACGTATAATGAATGGGTTATTTGATAACCCGCAGAAATATTTATCTGGTGTTCTGGCCGGCGAAATAGATTATTATA
>JANPJC010000196.1:0-1869 GCA_031425315.1 Chitinophagales bacterium | reverse complement strand
TTCAAGCGACTTAGCTGTTCCGGCTGTGACCACACCTTCCAGACATTGTTTCAATTGCACAAGTGTGTTATCACTGCAAATACTTTCTACCAGTGTTTCGGCTTCAAACTCCTTTTGTATTTTTCCATCTTTCATGATTGCGTTTACCAGGTAGGGCTTCATCATTTTCCCTTCATTGGCAACAGCATTATAAATCATTAATGTATGCAGAGGCGTGAGTGAAAGATTATAACCAAATCCCATCCATGGCAAAGTAGGCGCACTCCAGTACTTGCTTTTGGGTGTTGGTATTACAGGCTTGCTTTCCCCAAGTAAATTCAGTCCTGTTAATGTATCAAGACGAAGTTTATACAGGTGATCCAGAAATGCCTGTGGTTTTCTGTAATAATAGGAGGCCATCAATTTAGCCATCCCTACATTAGAGCTCAGTTCAAATGCCTGTTGAATGGTTACTTCATTTCTTCCATGCCTTTCACTATCATATACCGTACGTGTTCCAACTTTCCAAACTCCACCTTCCAGATCTACAGGGTCATTCAATTTTACATGTCCATCTTCCAATACAGACAACATTGTTACCAATTTGAATGTAGAACCCGGTTCAGATTTGGTTATGGCATAGTTCATGTCTTCAAAATAAGAACCGTCGGGCTGCCTGCCGAGATTGGCGATAGCTTTGATCTTTCCGGTTTTCACTTCCATGACAATGCAGGTACCATGTGCGGCTTCGTTACTCACCAGCATTTTCATTAACGCCTGTTCTGCTATATCCTGAATATCCACATCAATTGTGGTAAGAATATCATTTCCATTAATCGGTTCAATTTCTGAGCCTTCTATCGGAACAAATGCGCCGCCCGAAATGCGTCTCACCAATCTCTTTCCTGATACTCCCTTTAGTAAACTGTCGTATGTTTTTTCAAGGCCAACATTTTTGGAAATCATTTTTCCATCTCCTCCAACATATTCACGGGATAAACCAATCGTTCTGTTTGCCAGTAAGCCAAATGGTGTGAGTCGTTTTTATTTGTCTTAGAAAATAAATACGCTTTTATTAAGACCCATGCTAACCAGTGGAAACTCACGCATGGCCTGGTACTGCCTGAAACTGATATTTCTTTTCAGCAAAAAATAACGGTCTTTCTTTTTGAAAGCGGCTTTCAATTCCTTGGCATAAATAGCTGAAGATTTATCGCCAAACATCTTCGAAAGCGCTATAGAAAGACTATCAAGATTGGTAAAAAACCGACGACCATTTTTTTCTCTCAAACCATCTGCAGCAAAATCAATTCTCACATCGAAAAAAGGAATTGAAGTGCTGAGCATGCTGCCATCTTCACTATAAATAGTTCCGCGGTCAGCATCCATTTCACGATACTGAAGATGAAGGCTGTCGCTGAGGCCGATCCAATATTCTCCTTCAGATTGCTGTATGAACATTGCCTTACCCAGAATAATTACGCTTAAAAGAACAATCCCCAGGAAGATCAGGTACACACGCCACAATATGTCTTTCTTAATTTCCAATTCTGCAGTCGGTTTTTTTACAGCGATTATTATGGTAATGAATCTTTTAATTTCAGCGGTGGTATCATCAGTTCTTTTAATCCAAGTGGCTCCACCGCTTTCACCACTTCAGATTGTTTCGTTTTAAACATCAGCTCACTCTTGGTTGTCTTGAACTCATATTGCAGTTCTTTCAATTCGCGTGCGCTTCGGTTAATATTCTTGATTCTTTTTTCGGCGAGGTGGCCATTGTAGATATACAAGACTGCGAGCAGGGAGAGGAAAAGAAAAAAGCCTGTATTCTTAACCATCCAATGATAGTTAAGGAATAGTTTTTTCCATTCCAGTCGGCTTTCCTTTTGT
>JANPJC010000195.1:0-2477 GCA_031425315.1 Chitinophagales bacterium | reverse complement strand
TCTTTCATCTCCTGGTGTTTCTCCGTGTAACAAAGAGTGGTTGCGGGTTGCTGGTTGCGGGTTAACAGCCAATACAGGTTGTAAATAAGAAGTTTGAAAAATGAAGGGAAAGACAAATTTTATTGGCTGTTTCTCCGCTTAACTCAAAACCTCCGTTTACCTCTGTGGCCAGGAAAGGATGTAAGTAAGAGGTTTTAAGTTTAGTGAAATTTTTCAAAGCCGCACAATCCGACAATGTCGAATTTGCACCTGCTGCCTACTGCCTATTGCCTCCTCCCTCAAAACCTATATCTTTATTTTATCAACGGTCAGTATGAAAAGAAAATCATTCCTTCGATTGTCAACAACTTTAGCAGCAGCTCCCATGATCGCTCCTATTCAGGATTTTTTACCAAAAGAGAAAATAAAAAACTGGGCAGGTAATCTAACCTACAGTACAACAAACATTATATCTCCCGCAACACCTGAAGCAGTAAGTGCTTTTGTGAAAAAAACATCACGCCTCAAAGCGCTTGGTACAAAACATTGCTTCAATACTATTGCAGACAGTAAGCATCAACTGGTTTCCAGTCAGCAGTTGAATAAAGTGATTACACTGGATGAAACATCTCAAACTGTCACTGTAGGCGCAGGAATTAAATACGGCGAACTGGCGCCATACCTTCATGAGAAAGGTTACGCATTGCACAACCTCGCATCGCTTCCTCACATTTCAGTGGCAGGTTCATGTGTCACTGCCACTCATGGCTCCGGTGTTAATAATGGTAATCTTGCAACAGCTATCAGGGCATTCGAATTTGTTGCTGCTGATGGTTCAATACATCAGTTATCAGCAGAAATGAACGGTGACTTATTTAAAGGAGCTGTTGTAAACCTGGGTGCAATCGGTGTAATCACTAAAGTGACATTACAATTGCAGAAGGCTTTCAATATGCGACAGTATGTTTATGAACATCTGCCGGTAAAACAACTGGAGCAACATTTTAATGAAATTATGTCGGCTGGTTATAGCGTGAGTTTATTTACTGATTGGCAATCTGATACTATCAATGAGGTGTGGATCAAAAGTCATGAGAATGAAACGACAGATTTTTCGAAAATGGACACTTTTTTCGGTGCAAAAGCAGCCGTGAAAAATATGCACCCCATTGCAGATTTGTCAGCAGAAAACTGTACTGAACAAATGGGTGTTGCTGGGCCCTGGTACGAAAGATTGCCACACTTTAAAATGGGTTTTACACCCAGCAGCGGAAAGGAATTGCAGGCCGAATATTTTGTGCCTTACGAGAATGCAGTTGATGCAATTCTGGCTGTTGCACAACTTGGTAAAAAAACAGGTCCTCATCTTTTTATCTCAGAAATTCGCTCTATCGCAGCAGATGATTTCTGGATGAGCCCGGCGTATCAAAGAAAATCCGTCGCAATACATTTCACATGGAAGCAGGAATGGAATGATGTGCAACGTTTGCTCCCATTGGTGGAAAAGGAATTATCGCCATTTGATTGCCGGCCGCATTGGGGAAAATTATTCAGGCTTTCGGCCGCGGAACTTGCGTCGCGATATGAAAAGATAAATGACTTCAAATCGCTTGTATTGAAATACGATCCTGAAGGGAAATTTCGAAATGATTTTCTCACTAAAACAATTTACGGGTGATAAAATGTTACCGCTTAACAGATATACAAACGATCGTTTTA
The DNA here is from genome assembly GCA_031425315.1 of Chitinophagales bacterium. GTDB lineage: Bacteria > Bacteroidota > Bacteroidia > Chitinophagales > Chitinophagaceae > Pollutibacter. Next base: position 779 of record JANPJC010000195.1, on the reverse strand, counting down.
TTGGTAAATAAAAAAAGATGGCAAATACTGAAATCCGCCTACGTGTTATTTTGAATGATCCGCCACCCGGCGTACTGTTTGGTTTGCAGCAGGGCAGTGGCAATCACTATCAAACCATTCAGTTGCAGCGCTCCGGTAGTGTTGATTTAGTATTTGAATTTCCAATACAGGTTAAGCCACTGAAAACAGGGGAGGCGATGCCTGATTTTGCCGGGCTGTTTGTTCAGGGTCCAAAATCAGAAAGATTCATATACATAGACATTGGTACAGCTGCCGGTGATCACACATCAGAATGGACAAGACGCTTGAAAATACCTTTAAAAGATATCTCTGATTCGACCATTACAGCATTAATTAAAGGTTCTGGTATCTTACAGACAACAGTATCTGGTAAAGCTAAAGATGGGGGGCCTAACTGCGCAACAGTAAAACCATTTTCAGGGTGGGAGGTAACTAAAAACTAACTATGATATTTGAACTGATTTTCCTGTGAAATGAAATTTTTTTCAGTACTCATCTTCGTTCAACCAGCAACCAGCAACCTTTTTTTGTTACACGGAGAAACAGCAAGAAATGAAAGGCAGGAGATTCACGGAGATTTATTACCTGCAATCTATCCTTCGAAAAGTAAATTTTTTTACCCCCAACCTGTATTGGCTGTTCAACCAGCAACCAGCAACCAGCAACCAGCAACCAGCAACCAGCAACCAGAAACAAGCAACCAGCAACAAGCAAACATCAAACAGCAAAATTTTTTAATAACAAGGAGAAACAAAAAG
>JANPJC010000194.1:0-13255 GCA_031425315.1 Chitinophagales bacterium | reverse complement strand
TGATGTTGCGAGCCCTGCTTTTTCCGTGATATCCTCAAATTTAAAATCACCTTTATTCAGGTACAACTTATTGGATTGTTGATTACCGCAGAAAAAGATATCAGGCAAGCCATCGTTATTTATATCGCCGATCCCCACTCCGCCGCCATTATAAAAATTGCGAAAAGTATATACATTCAATTCTTCTGTATACACCACATCATTCGCGAAAGTGATGCCCGTTTGTACTGCATTGAGGACAGTAAAAAGAGAATTGGGATCTGATTTGTATTGCCGATCCATTTCAACAGGACGGCATCCCTGTGAAAGTGAATAAACCAACATGGCATTGATAAGAACACTATGTAAATGATATCGTCTGTAAAAATTATACATCTGCATGGCGGCACAGCAACAACAAATCATTAATGGGGCTCATTTCATTACCACCTTGAGGTGAATCAGTGAACGGTAAATTACGACCGGCATTCATTAAAAGAACAAAGCAAGTAATAAAGTTATTACTTGCTTTGTTAAAATAAGAGTCAAATACTATTAGTAACCGGGGTTCTGAACCAGGTTTCTATTTGCGTTCAATTGTGATTCTGGTATAGGGAAAATGTTTACATGTGTGCTTGCATCTGCAGGATGGAAACGAAAGGCGCTGTTATAAGTGCCAAAACGGATCATATCCTGCCTTCTCCATGATTCAGAGAACATTTCCCTGCCGCGTTCGGCCAGGAAAGACTGTGCAGTTAGTGTAGGTAAAGGATCTACACCACCGTGCAGGGTTCTGATCTGATTGGTAATAGCAAGGGTTATAGGATCATTCCAGTTGGCATTTTTCCTTGCCGTAGCTTCTGCTTTCAACAATAGAATATCTGCATAGCGGTAGATACAAAAATCATTGTCCAAGTTAGTGTTCATTCCTGAATAAAACTCCCATTTACCGATTCTGGCACCTGATTGTCTCCAGGCGTTTGGCTCCAGTTCATTCATGTAAGGAGTAAGAGTAAACGGAGCTCCGTCTGGATCAGTAGGATCAGCGCCACCATCTACCAGGCGGGTAACACCATCTGCACCATATTGCGGTCCAACGATAAAATTGCTTAATCTCTTGTCCAACGTACCGGTTGTTGGAGTACCTTTTGGATCCAAACCCACGACAGTACCCTGAGGACCAGGATTTTGTACCGGATCAATATAGGATTGATAGAACTCCTGTACTGAAGCAAAACCATTCCAGGGTTGAGCGTTAATCTTGTACGTATTCTGGTGTAAGAAGCTCAGTGTTCTCATATGCAAATTAAAGCCTCCTGCTTTGGTAGCATTAAACGGAATCGCCCAAATAAATTCACTAGATCCAATGTTATCCCTCTTAAAATTGTCTCTATAGTTAGGCATTAGGGAATACACTCCTGAATTAATGATTACATCAGCAGCTGCAATCGCTTTGTCCCATTGCGCAGTACCTGTATATACCTGCGCATTCATATATAATTTAGTCAACGCAGCATAAACGGTGTAAAAATTCACCCTTCCGTAGTTAGGTCCATCAGCAAACCCGGTTTTTGGTAAAGCAGCTACGTTTTCCAGCAACTCTTTTTCGATAAATGCGTATACTTCTGCCCTTGACTTTGTAGCCGGTGGGTTAATATCACTAAAGTCAGTTGTAATAGGTACATTGCCAAAGAGATCCAATAGATATAAATAAAAGATAGCTCTTAACGCTTTCAGCTCAGAGAGGTAAGTCCCTGCCGCAGGGGAAGTACTTTGGGAAAGAGCTAGAAGCAATTTATTGCATGTAGTAACACCACCAAATCCGAAGTTCCATGCACCATTTACTTCCGGATCGTCTTTTTTATATGTATGTAGTTTCAACCTGACCCAGTGACCGCCATCACCCCAATCCGCACCTCTTGTCGGCACCACAACTTCATCGGTAGTTACTTCGCTCACGGAATAAATACTGCCACTAGCTAAATTGTAAATTCCAGAATATGCACCGCCTACTGCCGAAGCCAATTCAGCATCAGTTTTGAAAAAATTTGCAGTGGTTACCGTATCATACAGCAATTCAGTCTCATCCAGCTTGGTACAGGAGAACGCAGACAAAAGCAATGCTGCTGATATAGTTTTAGTTATACTGTTAAGTTTCATATGCCAAATATTTATTAGATAACGTTAAATTAAAACCCAAAGTTCAATCCAAAGGTAAAAGTTCTTGTCAATACCCATGTTTCTCTTCTGTCAATACCAGGTGCCAACACGTTATTACCATCCTGGTAACGAACTTCAGGATCAACACCAGTATAATCAGTAAACATGAACAGGTTCTGACCGGTTACATATGCCCTGATATTTCTAACCCAGCCACTTAAGTTGCTACCCTGACGCACAGGAAAATTGTAACCCAAAGTTGCATTGTCCAGTTTCGCAAATGAAGCCTTTTCAACATGAAGACTGCTGTAAATATTGTTGTCTTTAATATCAGGGTTAAAATATTCAGTATTTACGATATTGTAGCTGGTTGCAACAGCTGGATTCTCATAAAATGCCCTGAATGTATTGATCAGCTGGTGACCAATTGAACCTCTGAAGAAGAAGCTCAGATCCCAGTTACCATATTTAAAAGTGTTATTGATACCAAATTCGAAATCAGGTAACCCATTACCAATGATTTGTCTTTCAGGATTGGCACCCTGTAATACTGGTTTACCATCTTTATCAGCGAAGAGATATTTACCATTAGCATCTACTCCAAGATATTTATAACCCCAAAGAATACCGATAGGCTGTCCCTCTGTTGCTCTTGTCAGCTGAGTGGCTTCCTGACCCGGCGTTCCGAGGTTCGTAGCCCCAACAAATGATCCTTTCAGTGATTCATCCAATTTTGTCAATACAACATTATAGTCCGAATAAATCAACCCTGTCGTCCAGGTGAATTTTGAACTCCGGAACCAATCATAATTCAATGCCAATTCAAAGCCGTCATTGGTTAACTCACCGATATTTTTCCAGGTGTTAGTAAATATGGCAGGTGGCGAAGGAACAACCACATTGAAAATCAAATCTGTTGTCTTTCTGTTGAAATAATCGAAAGTTCCTGTCAATCGGTTATTCAGAAATCCAAAATCTAATCCTAAATCAAATTCCTTTTTGGTTTCCCATGCGAGATCGGGATTAGCATTAACAAACCCTGCATATGATTGGTAATAATTGCCAAAACCAGCATAGTAGTTAGCGTTTGGTGTATAGCGATCCAGCGCAAGATACGGCAGTGGCGGCAAAGCACCGGTAACACCATAGCTGGCCCTTAATTTCAAGGTATTCATCCATGGTACATCTACAAATTTCTTCAAATCAACACCCGCACTAACCGCTGGAAACATTCCCCATTTGTTATTGACACCAAAAGTTGTGGAGCCTTCTCTTCTCAATGAAGCAGAAAGAAAGAGCCAATCATCCCAGTTCAAATTCACCCGACCGAAAAAGCCTACAAGTACCGATGCGGTTTTATAACTTCCAACAGAAGCTAAACCATTTACAAAGTCAAGTGCTGCACCAAAATTTTCACTTGATGCATCAGTGATGAAATCACCCGCACCAACATTCATCCCCTGGTTAAGGAAGTCCTGGTATGAATAACCCGCAACCGCATCCACACCGAGCTTGTTGAATCTTTTTGTGTAAGCCAAAGTGCTTTCAAAAAGCTGGTTGAATGATTCAGTAGTATTTTTAAATGCATATCCCCTTCTGGCAAAACCAGTGGCACCATTGGCGAAACCACGGGAAATCCATGCGTTTCTTGGAGAGTATTGAGAGCCAAAGAAACTATTATTCTGCTGCGAATATCTTAACCCAAATTTCAAACCCTTGATTATTTCGTATTCACCCGAACCGGAGATATTTAATCTTTTATTTTCTCCTTTGTTTGTGTTTTGCAAAAGCATTGCCACTGGGTTGGAATAGTCAATAAAATTGGATTCAAAAAAACCGCCACCGGCAAGATCAAATTGCGGATCATCTGAATAAATAGGTGCAGTTGGATTGAAAATGGTAGCATATTTAAACGCATCCCTGAATCCATAGTTGGAATTCCTCTTCGTAGTATTGATATCAAGGTTGAAAACCAATCTATTTTTCAATGCTTTATGTTTCAGGTTGATGCGGCCATTGATTTGCTGAAAACCGGTTGTAATGGCAACACCCTCTGCAAACCTGTAGTTCACAGAAGCATTGTAAGTAGTTTGAGCACTACCACCTGAAAACGAAAGGTTGTGCGTATGAGCGAGAGCATTTCTGCTGATCTCTTTATTCCAATCCGTATTTGAACCGAAATCTGTTCCAATCCCCAATGCCTTGAATTCCGCAGCATTCATATGTGGTGTATAACGAAATGGATTCTCAACACTTACAGATGTATTATAGTTCACCTGCGAAGTACCTGCACGACCTGATTTTGAAGTAATGATAATTACACCCGCTGATCCGCGCGTTCCGTAGATGGCCGCCGCAGACCCGTCTTTCAATACATCAATTGATGCAATATCATTGGGATCGATAGTGTTAAGATCGGCACCTACCTGGCCATCCACCACAACCAAAGGTTGGGCGTTTGCACCTATTGTAGACAACCCTCTCAAACGCAGTGCGAAACCGCCGTTAGGATCGCCACCAGGTCTTGATACTGACAAACCAGCAACTTTACCCTGGAGCAGTTGAGCAACATCACTGATGTTCCCCTTATTGAATTGCTCTGCATTAATTTTTGTGATGGCACTCGTTACCTCACGCTTTCTTTGCGTTCCGTAACCTGTTACAACAACCTCATTAAGGTTTCCGCTGCCGGAAACTAAAGAGATTTGCATGTCGGAAGAAATAGCAAGCTCTATTGTGGTGAACCCCACTGATGAAACCACCAATGTGGTGGCTGAAGATGGAACAGATAAAGTGAAAGCACCATCAGCACCTGTAGATGTACCCACATTTGTGCCTTTGGCAGTAACAGAGGCGCCTACTACTGGAGTGCCATCCTTACTGTCAGTTACTTTACCGGAAACCGTCTTGTCTTGTGCTTGAATGAACTGAGAGGAGAGTAATAAAATTAGATTCATTACGATCACTCGTAAGAGGATTTTCACATTCATAAACAATCGTTTAGTTGGTTTAGTCGATCTAAATTATGTACAATTTACATAAAATAAGAAAAAATTAACAAAAATAATATGACGAATTAAGGTACAAAAATAAAAACAGTTAAAAAATGATTCGGGATGTTTTAAGGAAAGCCAATACTGATGCAGACAATCTCAATTTTTAATAAGCTGCATGTGTAATAATCACCAAAAATTGCTAAAACGTTTTTGCATAATGCTTAAATTAATATTGATTACTTTTTTATTAAAAATCGATCCCTACAAAAGTCTTTTTTTTCATTTTTGAATACTGAATCTGATTAAATGAATACAATTTACCAGGCCGGTGCGGCACATCAGATTCCATTTCATCAAGATCGGTGAGCAAATCAGTGGTGAACAATTTTTTTCTGAAATTTCTTCTGTCCAGTTCCACCCCCAAAATCGCTTCAAACAGCGTTTGCAATTCACGGAGCGAAAACTTATTCTCCAAAAGGTTAAATATGATCGGCTCTTCCTGAATTTTTTTCTGTAAAGTACGATGGCAGGTATCCAAAATTTTTTTGTGATCGAATGCCATACATGTAATGTCTTTTACAGGATGCCAGTGCAACTCATTATCCAGCGATTTCAGCTGATAATCCTTGACATTCAGCAAAGAAAAGTATGCTATAGTAATCACTCTTCCTGCAGGGTGCCGGTTAATCCCTCCAAATGTTTGAACCTGTTCAAGAAAAACATTTTCAAGGCCCGTTCTCTCTTTTAAAATTCTGTAGGAAGCGGAATCTATATCTTCAGCAGGATGTACCAGATCTCCAAGCAACGACCATTGCCCTTTAAACTCAGGTAAATCACACTTTATTAATAGAACTTTCAGTGTGTTATTTTCATAACCGAAAATCACACAATCTACAGATAAGGCAAATTGAAAATCTGCTACTAATTCAACGGGTGATGTGTTGATATTAGGCTTAATGCTGGTTGGCGTCATGAAAGCAAATCGTTTATACAGAATCTTTCAAGATGGAAGATATGGAAAGATTCTAAGCTGACTGAAAATTATTGTGTATTTCTCACATATCATAGTGAGTGTTCACTTTTCTTCTTTGTCGTGGAATAACTTTCTTTGCTAATATTTAATTCCTCATTAATGTATACAATTGAACAAAGCAGGCAAAACCAGGAACTTACTCTTTCACTTTTAGCAGACCTGAAGAGTCGACAGGTATCAGCAGCTCAAATAAATAAACTTCGCGATGTTTTGAAGTTTCATGAGTACAGGTATTACATAATGAATGACCCTTTAATTGCTGATGCCGAATATGACGCTCTTTATAAATCTTTGGAAAAGCTGGAAGAAGAAACTCCATCAATAATAACGCCCGACTCGCCCACACAAAGAGTAGCGCCTGGGCTGGTCAGCAACTTTACTTCGGTAGAACATCTCGTTCCAATGTTATCGTTAGAGAACAGTTACAATGCAGATGACCTTCTTGCCTGGGACCGCAAAGCACGTGAGTTGAGCAGATTGCCAGAAATTGATTATTGCGTTGAACCGAAATTTGATGGTGCCAGTATCTCAGTGATTTATGAGGATGATCTTTTCACCAGGGGCGCAACAAGGGGTGATGGAGTTACCGGAGAACTAATAACAAATAACCTTAAACAGATAAGGTCACTTCCGCTTTCCGCTCCTTTTTCAAAATACGGTATACAACAAATTGAAATCAGGGGTGAGGTCCTCATGAATAAACAAAACTTTAAAAAGTTCAACGAACATCTTGCAGAACAAAATCTGCCACCACTTGCCAACCCCCGTAATGCAGCTTCGGGTACCCTTCGGATTAAGGATGCAAAAATTGTAGGTAAGAGAAACCTCGAAGCTTTCCTTTACCACACCAGTTATTATATTCTGATGCCTCATGGTGCAATTCCGGAAGCACTGCAAACACATTCAGGTTCATTACAACTGCTTTGGGACCTCGGGTTCAGAAGTCCGGTTAAGGAAAGGAAAGTAATCAGGGGAATACAGGGAGTAATAGAATACTGCAGGGAATTTGAAGCGAAACGCGACGATCTGCCATACGAAATTGATGGGATGGTAGTTAAAGTAAATGATTCTGCAATTCAGGATAAACTCGGGATGACCACGCATCATCCACGCTGGGCTATCGCCTATAAATTTAAGGCGCGGCAGGGCACCAGTAAATTGAAAGCGGTTGAGTTTCAGGTAGGCCGTACTGGGAGTGTTACTCCTGTTGCCAAAATTGAGCCCGTGCCAATTGGTGGCGTAACAGTAACTTCTATTTCATTGCATAATGAAGATTTTATAAAGGAAAAGGACATACGCATAGGCGATAGTGTGCTGGTGGAACGTGCCGGTGACGTTATTCCTTACATCGTAAAATCACTTGCTGCCCTCCGTACCGGGAGTGAGATACCGATTGTGTTCCCTGATTCTTGCCCTGTGTGCGGCGACAAACTGTATAAACCAGAGGAAGAGGCAGTGTGGAGATGTCCAAATATGAATTGTAAGGCACAAGTAGTGGAAAGAATTATACACTTTACCAGTAAAGACGCAATGGACATAAGAGGACTTGCTGACGCCAATATCAGAAAATTTTTTGAATTGGGTTGGCTATCCGATGTTCCTTCCATTTATACTTTACCGTTTGACGACATGTTAAAACTGGGTGGTATGGGTGCGAAATCGGTTACTAATATGCGGGAGGCCATTGAAAAATCTAAATCCCAGCCACTTCACCGGTTAATAAATGCTCTCGGGATCAGATATGTGGGAGAAACAACTGCCAAAGTTTTGGCACAGTCCACCGACCATTTATTAAAGATTAAAGACTTTTCCTACGAAAATTTATTGTTGATTGATGATGTTGGTGCAAAAGTTGCAGAAAGTATTTATCAGTTCTTTCATAACGTGGATAATATTGAAATGCTGGAAAAGCTGGAAAGGCTTGGTGTGAATATGAAAAGTACCAAGCTTGCATCGATACAGGGGAATCTTAAGGATCTTACCTTTTTGTTTACCGGATCTCTGTTAAAGTTAAAAAGATCTGATGCAGAAGCAATGGTGGAAAGTAACGGGGGTAAATTGGTTTCAGGTGTTAGCAGCAAACTTAATTACCTTGTGGTGGGAGAAGATGCAGGATCGAAATTAGAAAAAGCTAAAAAAATACCATCCATCAATATTATCAACGAGGATGAGTTTATTAAAATGACCGGTTATGGGTTACAGTGATGAATGAACAAAATAAATTGTTAAACCTTTACCAGTATTTGAAAATTTATTTCAGTCGATGAATTCCAATTTTAGTAAATTAGAAATCTAAATTCTTTCTTATGATTAAAAAGTTATCCGGTGAGGTATGGAAATCATTGCAGTTTCCCGGATGGAAGGAACTACGAAAAAAATATGCAGTTTCCAACCTGGGCAGGGTGGCAAGTTACACCAACGAAGTAACTGAGGATGGGAAGTTGTTGAACGGCTCTTTAACTACCGGTTACAGGAGTTTAAATTTGCATCGCCCCAACAGCAAGGGCACCATTTATATTCATAGGGAAGTAGCAAAACTTTTTCAAAAGAAGTCATCCCCTAAATTCAAATTTGTTGTCCATATCAACCATAACAAACTGGACAACCGTGCCGCGAATTTGAAATGGGCCAGTCAGGAAGAAGTTTCAGAACATCAGCAAAAATCTCCGGCCAAAATTGCATATAAGAAAGTGCAGGCTTCACGCACTACCGGACTTAAGTTAAACGCCGGCCAGGTGAAAACAATTAAGAAATTGTTGAGTGATCCAAAACGAAAGCTTACGTACAAACAACTGGCGGAAAAATATAGTGTCAGTGAAATGACACTCTACCGCATTAAGAGTGGGGAAAACTGGGGTCGAATTTAAGAATTTCCTAAATTTATTTTATAAGTTTATACCTGGATATTTTTACCCGGGCTCAATTTGTATGCTTCAACTTTCATGAAAGCCGCGGTTTCGTGAAGGCCAAAAATCACTGATTCTATTATGTTGCAGGCCTCAACTGTAAAGTTTCTGAAAGAACTGAAGAAAAATAATGCTAAATCCTGGTTTGACGAAAACAGGTCTGCGTATGAAAAGGCTAAGAAAGACTTTGAACAGTTTATACAAATATTGATAGATAAAACAGCAAAGTCAGACGGTAGCATTGCCGGTCTCAAAGCCAAAGATTGTCTCTTCAGAATAAACAGAGATATCCGTTTTTCAAAAGATAAAACTCCATACAAAACTAATTTCGGCGCATCTATTAATCAGGGAGGAAAAAAATCACCATTCGCTGGTTATTATCTTCATGTTGAACCCGGAGGTTCATTTGTGGGTGGTGGGATCTGGTCACCTATGCCGGAAGACCTCAGTAAAATAAGACAGGAAGTAGATTATAATTTTGATGAATTCAAAAAAATTGTAACAGCAAAAAAGTTCACTTCGGTGTACGGTTCATTGTATGCAGGCGGTGATGTTTCCTTGTCCAGAGTGCCAAAAGGGTACGATACAACCAACCCTGCAGCTGAATTCCTGAAATTGAAAAGTATTATTGCGATGAAACCGGTTACAGACAAAGAATTACAATCACCAGCGTTAGCCGCTCTTGCTGCCACTGCTTTTCAAAGCCTGCAACCTTTGATACAATATCTAAACAGAGCATTGGCTGTTTAAAAATTAATAGTATATTGTTCTTATAGTTTTATAAGATATGAAACGATTGACGGAAGTATTTGCCATTCTCCTTTTACTTGCATTTATTGCATTCTCATGTTCCAAAGACAAAACAGATCCTCAACCGGATGACCCAACGCCGGAAATTCCGCAGAAACCACAAAGCTGGAAATTTTCCAATACTCCTGATTGGGAAGATGAATTTACAGCTGACGGATTACCCGACGCAAATAAATGGGGATACGACATTGGAGGAAACGGATGGGGAAACGGCGAGGCACAATACTATATGAATGCCGAATTGAATAATGTCAAAATCGAAAATGGTTTTCTGAAAATTACTGCAAGAAAAGATTCATTCAATAGCAATGCGTATACCTCAACAAGGATGGTAACAAGGGGTAAAGCTGATTGGTTGTACGGAAAATTTGAAATAAAGGCAAAACTTCCTAAAGGACGAGGCACCTGGCCCGCAATATGGATGCTCCCAACCACAAACACCTATGGAAGCTGGCCCAAAAGTGGAGAGATTGATATCATGGAACATGTTGGATATGATTTGAATCGTGTGCACTTTACTGTGCATACAGAAGCATTCAATCATACCATCGGAACACAGGTCGGCAAAAATATGGTAATCAATGATGCTACTGATGCATTTCATATCTACACAGCGGAATGGACACCTTACGGAATAAGGGGTTATTTCGACGATACAAAGGTTTTTGAATTTGTGAATTATGGTAATGGCTATAGATCATGGCCCTTTGATCAAAAATTTCACCTGCTATTGAATATTGCTGTAGGTGGGGCATGGGGCGGCGCTCAGGGTATTGATAATAATGTTTTCCCGGCCACGATGGAAGTGGACTACGTCAAGATGTATAAATTCATTGAATGATAAATCAAGGTGTTTGGCCTATTGTCCAAACACCTGACTCAATCTAATTCAACAATCCTTTTTTATGAAGATACTCGGCAATCTGCACTGCATTAGTAGCAGCCCCTTTACGCAGATTGTCAGAAACTATCCACATGTTAAGTGTATTGGGTTGCGTTTCATCTCTTCTTAAACGACCAACAAAAACTTCATCCCGCTCGTGAGCATCCATTGGCATAGGATACTTCTGATTAGCCGGGTCATCTACTACAATCACACCTTCTGTATCAATCAGGTCCTGTTTTAATTGGGCAAGATCAAAGTCCTTTTCAAATTCTACATTTACACTTTCACTATGTCCTCCCATAACAGGAATGCGCACGGTAGTGGCAGTAACCTGGATACTGTCATCACCCATAATTTTTTTCGTTTCATTCACCATCTTCATTTCTTCCTTTGTATATCCGTTATCCAGGAATACATCTATCTGTGGAATGGCGTTAAGATCAATAGGATATTTGTATGCCATAGGATATTCTTCATTTGATCCTTCCACTGCTTTATGCCTTTCGCCCATTAACTGGTCAACGGCTTTTTTACCAGTGCCTGTAACACTTTGGTATGTTGACACCACAATTCTTTTGATTTTGTATTTTTTATGAAGATTGTTCAACGCCACCACCATTTGAATAGTTGAACAGTTTGGATTGGCAATAATCTTATCTTCTTTGGTTAAAGTGTCTGCATTAAGTTCGGGTACAACCAATTTCTTGGTGGGGTCCATCCTCCAGGCCGACGAGTTATCAATCACGGTGATTCCCGCAGCAGCAAATATCGGAGCTTGTTGAAGTGATGTACTGCCACCTGCAGAAAATATTGCCACATCTGGTTTTGCTGCGATCGCATCAGCTGCCAACACCACCTTATACTTTTTTCCCTTAAACTCTACTTCCTTTCCTACTGAGCGTTCGGACGCAACCGGGATGAGTTCATCAACAGGAAAATTCCTTTCAGCCAAAACCTGTAACATTTTTGTGCCTACTAAACCAGTGGCACCTACAACTGCAACTTTCATGATTTGTTTTTTAAGCTCGTTTAAGCGTTTTAGTAATTGATTATAAAAAAAATAAAGCCTTCCGTGTGGAAGGCTTTTGACATATTTCTATTGCATACAAATATTCTAACCTTCCTGTATTTCGGAATGCTTCGTCTTCTTTGTATGTTTCTTATTATTAAACATTGAGACGCAAAAGTAACCGGGAAAGTTTTTTCTGCCAAATAAATGTTGTTTTTCACTTTTTCAATCATTCATGTGCAAATAACTTTCGATCATGAAAAAGCTGCTGTGTTTACTGACTGTTTTATTAGTCATAAGCTCCATGTCCATTTGCCAATCGCGTTATGATATAATCATCACCGAGGTGCTGGCGGATCCATCACCCTCAATCGGGCTTCCCGAAGCAGAATTTGTTGAACTGAAAAACATATCGGGCCACCCGGTTAATTTGAAGAATTGGTACATCACCGATGGAAACAGTAAGGGAATAATCAGGGAAGATTGCATCATCGAATCTGATAGTTTCCTGATTATCTGTTCCGCTGCATATGTGCGACAGTTTGAAACATTTGGAAGAGTGAGATCCGTTTCGGGCTTCCCTTCATTGGATAATTCGGGAGATCAGATCAGGTTGATATCTTTGCAAGGTCGAACAATTCATGCTGTGGAGTATCAATCAAAATGGATTGATGATCCAGTAAAGTCACAAGGTGGATGGTCATATGAAATGATTGATACAAATAAGCCTTGTACACTTTCAGGAAACTGGCAGGTCAGCAATTCATTTAATGGAGGAACACCGGGCAGGGAAAACAGTATCGCCGGAACAACCCTTGATGAAATTCCACCGAGGGTAGTTCATAGTTATGCGGCAGACAGTTTGCATATTGCCGTAGTGTTTAATAAGCCCCTTGATAGTATTGCTGCAATTAATGCAGCATCTTATTCTATCAGCAATGGAATTGACAAGCCAATATCAGCAGAGGCAATCGCTCCGTTTTTTAACCTTGTACTACTAAAGTTAAAAACGCCGGTCATCCGCAACAATGTCTACCTACTCAATCACAGCGGAATAGCTGATTGCTACGGAAATAAAGCAGCATCGGTCTACGGGATACGAACCGGCTGGCCAGATAGAAACCCTGATAATGTTGTTATTAATGAAATACTCTTTAACCCCAGAGGTGACGGTGCAGATTATATTGAATTATTTAACAGGGGGAAATCAATTATAAATGCATCAGATTTATATGTGAGCAATTCGGCGAATGCCGGCTCATCAACTCAGATTTATAAATGTGCCGAAAGCTCACTAATCATTTTTCCGGGTGATTACTTCACTATAACAGAAGATACTGCCTGGGTTTCAAAAAATTATCGGGTTAAAAATGCTCAAGCACTTCATAAAATCAACAAACTGCCTTCGCTGCCGGATGATAATGGTGAAGTATTGATATTAACAGGAAACGGAAAAACACTTGATGCCTTTCAATA
>JANPJC010000193.1:0-13914 GCA_031425315.1 Chitinophagales bacterium | reverse complement strand
CATCCTTCATTTGCCTGGCGGCTACAGGGAACAGCAAAGCGGGGCGGAAACGCTCGTACGCCTGATTACTGGCTTGCCAATTCCGGTGTAGAAGAATTTAATGGTTCTGCCACAGCGGGCTGGAGAAAAAAAGAAAAAGGTGCTGAAATTTTCTACAGCATTTTCAATACGAAATTGGGCATATTCTCAGGGTCGCATATCGGAAATGTTACAGATCTGATAAACGCAATTAACAGTAGTGAGCCGCCGGAGTATATCAGAAACGAAGGTTTCACTTACAGGATTGACCGGCCATACCAGCAGGTACAGCATCAATTGCTGAAAGCAAAAGCTTTTGTGAATACAGGCAATAAAGGGAAATTGAATTTTGTATTATCAACACAGTACAATAATCGAAGAGAATATGATATTGTACGTAGTCAACGTACAGCGCCGCAATTGGAATTAAAAATGTTTACAGGTATTGCAGATGTTGTATGGGATCACTATGGTGGAAAGAGAATGAAAGGAACAATAGGTGTAAGCGGGATGTATCAGCATAATAGTTACGGTTACAGATATTTCATTCCCAATTATCAATTATATAATGCTGGTGTATATGTAGCTGAGAAAATAGATATTGGAAAATTTTTGGTAGAAGGAGGAATAAGGTTCGACGCCAGGTCGATGTATTCGATCACAGATAATGATGCATCTCCAAATGATAAATTCACCGGGAATAGTGTGTCTCCAGGTGTTCCTTATGGCACAAGAAATTTCAATGGATTTTCCGGAAATTTTGGTACAACCTATATTATTAACGATGCCTTGAGATTCTCAGCCGCCTTTTCCAGTGCATGGCGCGCGCCGCAAGCCAATGAAATATATAGCGATGGTTTGCATCACGGTGCAGCACGCATAGAAAAAGGTCATTTAAACTTAAAGGCTGAAAGGGCAAACAGTGTAATGGGAGCTCTTGCTTACAGTGATGATAAATGGAATATAGAAGCGGCAATTTATCTCAAATATGTAAACGATTTTATCTATCTCAAACCAGTATATCCTCCAATACTAACTATCAGGGGCGCATTTCCTGGGTTTGTTTTTTCACAAACTGATGCCAGGTTTTCAGGAGTCGATTTGAATGCTAATTACCTCGCAGGGCATCACTTGCGATTATCTGTTAAAGGTTCGCTGTTGCGCGCCTTTGATAAATCAAATGACGACTGGTTGATACAAATGCCATCTGACAGAGGTGAAGCCGGAATCGAATATATTTTTAGTGATGGAGCTAAATGGAAACAGACTTACGCAAAATTTAACATACAATTTATTGCCGAACAGTCACGGGTACCCGAAAACGGTAGCATTCCTGTTGCAAAGCCTGATGGAACTGTACAAATGGAATCAGACTATGCACCACCTCCTGCCGGATATACGCTAGTGGGACTTGAGTCGGGAACAGACCTTACTGTGATGGGCAGGCCAGTTAGCATTGTTTTTGCAATATCTAATTTAATGAATGTGAAATACAGAGATTATATGAATGCATTTCGATACTTCAGCGACGATATGGGAAGAAATATCTCACTTCGACTAAAACTGCCTTTTGATATTCCCATAAAAAAAAGTAACTCATCATTAAATTAAAGATCTATCTATGAAAAGGTTTGCGAATTTTTTTTTGGCCGTGTTAACAGTTAGTGTAGTTGCATTTTCGTGTAAGAAAGATGATAACAATACACCCCTAAATGAAGAAGAACTGATCACTACATTAAGATTAAACCTGAAAGAATCAGGATCTACAACCACCCAGGTTTTTGAATTCAAAGATCCGGACGGTGAGGGTGGTAATGCTCCAACCAGGTTTGATCCTATTGTACTTGTTACTGGCAAAACGTACACTTGTGATATTGAAGTTTTGGATGAAAGTGTAACACCTGCAGAAAATATTACTGCAGAAATTCTTGCTGAAGCCAATGACCACCAGTTTTATTTTGAACCAGTTGGGGTTAATATTAATATCACCAATCTAAATAATGATTCGAGGGGACTACCTGTGGGATTAAATTCTGCATGGACAACCGGCGCTGTAAGTAGCGGTACATTAAAAGTGACGTTAAAACATAAACCTGGAAATAAAGCCGCAGGCGATCCAACCAGTAAAGGAGAAACAGATATTGAAGTGACATTTCCGACTTCGATTCAATAATTGATAATTTTTTTGGATTAAAGCGAACCTATTGGTTCGCTTTTTTTATGCCCGTTGGTTTTATTACTTTTAATGATGGAAATTTCGATTAACACTCCTGCTCTTCTTTTTCCGGCAATTAGTTTGTTATTGCTAGCATATACTAACAGGTTCCTGGCTATCGCCAACCTTGTTAGAAAATTGCATGACGAATACAACCAGGAATTGAACGGTAAAACATTGCTACCTCAATTAAAAAGCTTGCGGAAACGACTTAAATATATCCGCTTTATGCAAGGCTCAGGAGTTTTCAGTTTTCTGTTATGTGTGGCTTGTATGTATAGTATCTACAATGGCTGGGTGATTGCTGCAAATTTTATTTTCGCCCTGAGCCTTATAAGTTTGCTTGTTTCTCTCTTAGTATCTCTCGCCGAAATCTGGATCAGTACAAACGCTCTTGAACTATTGCTAGGGGATATTGAAGAATTAACAGAAGAAAATATTTTTCAGAAAATTCTTCGTTTCAAATCAGATGAAAACGAAGACGAAAAAAAATCCACTCTTTAGTTTTTACCGGACGTTGCAGCTATCTCCAGTACAACCCTTATTCAAAAAAGCCTGCAATAGAAATATTCCTGCGAACATTGCATATGGCCATTGCTGATCTACAATAAATGCCACAGCGAATAAAGTGCCGAATACAGCGCGCACCCATTGATGCATTTGCCAGTTAGAAAAATATCTCAATGTTTTTTGCATAAACCACAATTTGTACAAAAGTAAGCAGTGGATTATACAACCGGTGTGACTGTTGTCACCTGGCTTATTTTCTTTCGTTCTCCAATCTGTTGTCTCCACATAGCATAGTACAGGCCTTTTTCCTCTACAAGACTATAATGATCTCCGGTTTCCGCAACTTCTCCCTGTTCGAGGACATATATTCTGTCGGCATGCATTATGGTAGATAACCTGTGTGCGATCAAAATGGTTATGCGATCGCCTGCTGCGGATATTTCTTTAATAGTATCAGTAATATCTTCTTCAGTTAATGAGTCTAAAGCTGAAGTCGCTTCGTCGAAAAGTAACACTCTCGGTTTTCTTAATAAAGCCCTGGCAATGGAGAGCCGTTGCTTTTCGCCTCCGGATAACTTTAATCCGCCTTCTCCAATCATAGTATCCAAACCTTTCTCCGCCCTTTGCAGGAGATTTTCGCAGGACGCTTTTTTCAATGCTTCATTTAAATCTTCTACTGTTGCCTTGGGATTAACAAACGTCAGATTTTCCCTGATTGTACCTGCAAACAGCTGAGTGTCCTGGGTAACAAATCCAATCTGGTTTCTGAGGTCGTCGAAGTTGATTGCGTTTTCATCGAGACCATTGTACAGGATTTTTCCCTGTTGTGGCCTGTACAATCCCACTAACAATTTCATAAGTGTGGATTTGCCTGACCCGGATGGTCCAACAAACGCGATGGTTTCACCGGGTTTAACAGAAAAGCTGATATTGTCGATTGCCTTTTGACCGGCAGTTAAATGCTGGAAATTCACATTTTGAAATTCGAGCGATTTTATGTCGCCCAAATGCATAGGATTTGCCGGGGTGGGTTCCGGTTTTTTCTGCATCAGTTTGTGGTAGTTATTAATTGAAGCCTCTGCTTCTCTATATGATAGAAGAATGTTTCCAATTTCCTGTAACGGTCCGAATATGAAGAATGAAAATATCTGCATAGTAACCAATTCGTGCGGCTGCATGCGATCCCTGAATACCAACCACATCAGGAGAAAGAGAATAAACTGTCGCAGTGTATTCACCATTGTGCCCTGCAAAAAACTGATACTGCGGATTCTTTTCACCTTGGTTAGTTCGAGCCCGAGAATTTTATAGGTATTCGCATTTAAGCGCTTCACTTCCTGTTGTGTGAGCCCAAGGCTTTTTACCAGTTCGATATTGCGTAAACTTTCTGTAGTGGAACCGGCCAGCGCAGTAGTGTTGCTTACAATTATTTTTTGAATGGCTTTAATTTTCTTACTCAGCACATTAGTTACCACTGTTAAGAAAACAATACCCAGTACATAAGCTATGGGAACTGTCCAGTGTATGTAAATAGAGGTGTACACAAAAACAAACAATACGCCAATAACAATGGCAAAAAGTGCGTTGAGGAAATAGTTGATAAACTTCTCTGTATCAGTACGCACTTTAGTAAGAATGCTTAAAGTTTCTCCGGATCGCTGATCTTCAAATTCCTGGTAAGGAAGTTTCATTGCATGCTGTAAACCATCAGTGAAGATTTTAGCACCGAATTTCTGAATAATCACATTTGCGAAATAGTCCTGGAAGTTTTTTGCTATTCTGCTCACCATGGCAGTGCCCATTGACAAAAGGAGTATCATCGTCACGCTCCACATGAAATCGTTCCAGGGGGCTGGTTGGCCGGCGTCCTGCTTGTCGCTCACATCCTGTGCAAGTTTGATAATCCGGCCAAACAGGATGGGATCGATCAGGGAAAAGCAGGTATTGATGGCGGCCAGGGTTAATGTCAGTGCAATTAACCCTTTATAAGGTTTTAGATATAATAGTAAAATCTTCATAATGTATACTTGTCGCTGGGGGAAAAGTGTTGTGACATCAAATATTGTACTATTTTATTAAAGTTGACAAGAAGACAGTCTTTGGAAGTGCGAAGTGCGAAGGGTGAAGTGGGAAGTGAACAGCCAATACAAAGACAGTAGACGGTAGACAGTAGACGGTAGTGAACAGCCAGTAGTCAGGCAATAGGCAGAAGGCAATAGGGAACAGCCATTATCCTGATGACATCTTATTTACAATTTCAAACAAAACTTCACACTCGACAAAGGAAGGGCAAATATGCCAGCGATAGGCAGAGCCCTTCGAAAAAATGCGATGTAAAGAGCCAAAAACGTTGTGGCTGTTTACTTCGCACTTCGCCCTTTGTACTTCGCACTTTGTCTTTCGACCTTAAAATTCACTCATCAACTCTAAAAACGAATGATTGACTCATGACTTCCGACTAAAGACTCACGACTTCCTAAACGCCCACTTCATCATTTCTTTCCACGACGATTTTTTGCCATACATCAAAATACCGGTGCGGTATACTTTGCCGGCAAACCAGGTAGTAAAGAGAAATCCTGCGATTAAACTCAGCATCGATAATGCGAGCTGCCAATATGGTACTGTGTCGGGAACACCAAACGGAATACGCCCCATCATAACGATAGGTGATGTAAATGGAATAATACTCGCCCACACTGCCATCGGGCTGTTGGGATTTTGAAGACTGCTGGTAAGAATAATAAATCCAAAAATGATCGGCATGGTGATTGGCAACATCAGTGCCTGTGCTTCCTGTGGATCTTCGTTGATCACACTACCTATCGCGGCGAAAAGAGATGCATAAAACAGGTATCCGCCGAGAAAATAAAACATAAAACAAAAAATAATCAGTCCCCAGTTTACGCCTTCCACAATTGTTGTTTTTGCCTGTAATATTTTCAGCGCCATAGTATTATTCGGACCACCCGGAATTTGCTGCTGATTGGCCTGCATTTCCTGGAATTGCTGCAGCGTTTCATGCGGAATGAAAAACTGAAGTGCTGTCATCAAAATAAAAATAAGAATGATCCATAAAGCGAACTGAGTAAGTCCCACTCCAGCAATTCCAATGATTTTACCAAGCATCAGTTCAAAAGGCTTGCACGAAGAAACGATCACTTCGGCAATTCTGTTCATCTTCTCTTCTGCTACACCACGCATAACCATTGCACCAAAAATGAACATTGTGATGTAAATGAGTATGCCACTCCCAAATCCTATTCCATAGGCGAGGCCTGCATTTGCCTGCTTGCTTTTGCCTTCACCATCTGATACTTTATTGTTAAGGTTTACTGCCCTGCCACTGGCCTGTGAAATGGAATCAAGCGTCTGTTTTTCGATTCCTCTTTCCTGCAATAAATGACTCTCAATCGCTTTATTTAATTGCTTTTCGATATAACTTTTTGCTTCAAGACCAAATTGTTTTTTTGATCGCAGTTCGTAATTTGTTTTACCTGGTTCAACCGGCAAATAAAGAACACCATCATACCCTTTCTGTGTGTAATTAAGGCTATCAATACCACTTATGAATTCGAAGGAAACATGTGATGAATCGCTTTTCAAATTCTGACTGAAATAACCCGGATCGTTTACAACTGCTACTTTTTGTTTTTCTTTTGATCGAACCGCAAAAAATACTGAACCCAAAACAAAAAGAATCATCATAATGGGTAACAGAAATGTAGAAAGAATGAAAGTTTTATTTCTCACCCTTGTAAAATATTCGCGCTGGATAATTATACCAATCTTGCTCATATCGCTGATAAGTTTGAATGCGTTTATGCTGATCTTAAAATGTCTTCATTCAGTTATGAAACTTCCTGAAACTGCCTTGTTTGCGGTGTACCTTCCACCTGCCTGATAAATATATCGTTCAATGATGGCAGTAATTCATTGAATGACTGAACTGTAAGCCCTTTGTGAATGAAATAACTGATCACATCATTTGTAGTGAAGCCTTCATTTTTTTTGAGCACCAATTCTTTTTCTTCTTTACCTATTACCTGAAATAAATGAATGGCTGTATGTTCCGGCATAATCTTTTCTTCAAAGGATATTCTGAAAAGATTTTCTTTGAATTCATTTTTAATATCCTTCACCGTTCCATCCAAAACTTTTTTTCCTTTATTCACCAATACAATATGATCGCAGATTTCTTCTACCTGTTCCATACGATGTGTACTGAATATGATCGTTGAACCTTCATCTGCAAGCCTGTGAATTTCATCTTTTATAAGATTCGCATTCACCGGATCCAATCCGCTGAATGGTTCATCCAGAATTATCAATTTGGGTTGATGCAAAACTGTGGTTACGAACTGCAACTTCTGACTCATTCCCTTACTGAGGTCTTCCACTTTTTTGTTCCACCAGCTCTCCATCTGCAATCGTATAAACCATGCTTTAATTTTAGTCATTGCATCCTCCTTGCTGAGGCCTTTTAGCCGGGCCAGATATACCGCCTGTTCGCCAATTTTCATCTTTTTATAAAGACCCCTTTCTTCCGGCATATATCCGATTTGCCTTACATCATTTGCAGGATCAAATTTTCGACCATCAAAAACAATATCTCCCTCATCAGGATAAAAAATGCCTGTGATCATTCTCAATAAAGTGGTTTTTCCTGCGCCGTTAGGACCGAGCAAACCAAATATTGAACCACGCTGGATATTAAAGCTGATATCGTCTACTGCTTTTTGAGTGGCGAAATACTTTTTAAGATGATGTACCTCAAGAATGTTCTCCATGAATCGATGTTAGTTTTTAGATCCTTTTCAGGATCATGCTGAAAAGTAATACTTACTGTTTAACTGATACTTTTTTATTTTTCAATGGGTTGATTGATAACAGATAGAACGTTTCCAGGAAATCAACATAGCTGCCTCCTTAACTATCAAACGTAATGGCATTCATCAACTGACGCTGATACCCGATGATGTTTTTTACGATTCCTTGTAACGGCATTTACGCATCGTTAGTTGCATCAGGCGAGGATATATTACAAAGCTTTCCAAATCTTTGAGCGATAATCTTAGCGATCCTTTCACCATCCATCGCTGCGCTTACAATTCCACCTGCAAAACCGGCACCTTCGCCGCAGGGGTACAAGTTACTGAACTGCGGATGTAAAAGGGAAATACTGTCGCGCGGAATTCTTACAGGGGATGAAGTACGGCTTTCAGTGGCTACAACTACAGCCTCTTCGGTTAAGTAACCTTTGAGTTTAGCCCCCGACATTTTAAAGGCCTGTTGCAGTGCCTTGTAAATATAGGCAGGCAATACTTCGGTCAGAGAAGCTGATTCCAGTCCGGGAATATAAGAGCATGAAGGCAATGTCGCCGATTTTCTACCGAGTACAAAATCAGTCATTCTTTGAGCGGGCGCCCTGAAGTTTCCGCCACCTGCTGTAAATGCTTTTTTCTCTACAATAGATTGAAAATGCATGAGCAGCAGCGGATCGTTTGCATCCGGAATTTTAACCGTTTTGTTTTTAGACTGTTGAAATTCTCTTATTGCATCTGCCTGTTCCACCTGTACCACGATACCTGAGTTGGCGAAGGGGTTATTTCGTTTCGATGGACTCCAGCCATTAACAACCAATTCGTCAGGCGCTGTTGAAGCAGTGGCAATGATCCCGCCGGGGCACATACAAAAAGAAAAAACTCCTTTTTCGTTTACCTGTTCCACCAATTGATAAGATGCTGCAGGGAGTGCCGGGGAGCGAAGAGAATTTAATGGACAATGATATTGTATGCTATCGATCAGTTGTTGCGGATGCTCGATCCTTACGCCCAGGGCAAAGGGTTTGGCTTCAATCTGTATTTTCTTATCAGCCAGTAATTGAAAAATATCTCTTGCAGAATGGCCTGTAGCTAAAATAAATGCATCCGCTTCAAAACGATCACCGTCGGCTGTTGTAACAGCTTTAATACTATCAGCGCTAATATTAAAGTCAATAACCTTTTTGTTGAAGTGAAAATCACCTCCTGCATCAATAATTCGATTACGCATTTCAGTTATGATCTGCGGTAATTTATTAGTACCGATGTGTGGATGAGACTCGTATAAGATTGCCTCATCGGCGCCAAATTGAACAAAGTAGTTCAGGATCTTATTGATATCTCCCCGTTTGGAGCTACGCGTGTATAGTTTACCGTCGCTGTAGGTTCCTGCACCGCCTTCACCGAAGCAGTAGTTGCTGTTTTCATTGATGATGCCTTCTTTGTTCAGTTTCGCAAGATCGCGCCTCCGCTCCCGTACATCTTTGCCTCTTTCCAGGATAACAGGTTTAATACCTGCTTCAATCAATTGAAGCGCAGCAAAAAGACCCGCCGGGCCAGCGCCTATGATCACTACTTTTTCAGACGCGGTGTTCACCTCACGCAGTTGGGTTGTGAACAGCGGCCTCTTTATAAACGGCTCGTCAATAAATGCGAGTACCGTCAGGTTCACTTTAACCTGGCGGCTCCTTGCATCAATTGACTGTTTTAAAGGATAAAAGCCTTGTACTGCTGAAGGTTTTACGCCTTCGGCCGCTGCGATCCATTTCCTGACTGATTGTTCATCAGCTGCTTCTTCGGGAAGGAGTTGAAATGAAACTTTTTTCTGCATTAAAAAGGTAGGTCATCCACTTCGCCGGGGGGAGTATTGATATCTGCATGGAAAGCAGGCATGGTATCCTGTGATGCCGATGGCTGAAGGCTCACATTTTCAATACGCCAGGCGTCAAGATTAGTAATATAGTTTACTTGTCCATTCTTTTCCCAACGGGTGCCTTTTATATTAAAGTGAACTTTGATTGTCTCTCCGGTCTGAAATCTGTCAACTAATGCAGTTCGGTCCTGTACTGCCTGAAACTTAATAAAATTTGTAATGGTACGACCGTTTATATCTTCGTTTGTTTCAATTACAAACTCTCTTGTTTTAAACGTTTCTGTGCGCTGAATCACATCAAATTTTGCTACCAGTTTTCCTGTAACATCAAAACCCATATTTGTCTGATTTAAGCGGTAAAGGTATCGTTATAATTTAGCAACATTAGCATAAAAAAACTTCTTTTTTTCAACGGAATTCCTTTACCTTCCGAAAGACACCTGACCATTTATCATGCATTATCTGAAGTTGACTTTCTTTATCGTTCAGTTCATTCTGCTGGCCGGCTGCCAGCGTTATTACCAACCACAAAACGTACGTTACGGGGGCTACTCCGTTGTTTCCGGTGATTTAAAAGCTGAAGGAATTCAGCAAATGGTAAACCCATATGCAGATAGTGTAGTCGCAGTTATGAGTGACACTCTCGGCGTGCTGAATGTAAACCTGGAAAAAAAGTTACCAGACGGGAACCTTGGGAATTTTCTCGCAGACGCTTACCTGGAGATGGCTCGTATTAAATGGAACAAAAATGCTGAGATAGCATATATGAACCATGGAGGAATCAGATCGAATTCGATTGCTTCCGGTGTAATCAAAAGATCTACGGTTTATGAGGTAATGCCTTTTGATAATGAAATGATTCTGGTAGAAGTGCCGGGGACTGTATTAAAAGAATTTCTCGATGTTGTTGCAAAAGATGGAGGTGGGGGAGTTGCCGGAATGAGCTTTATTATAAAAGATAAAAAGGCTACTAATATTTTAATTGGTGGAATGCCACTGGACCCGGAACGAAAATATCTGATGGTTAATTCGGATTATGTTGTGAATGGCGGAGGAGGGTTTAATGGATTAAAAGATCTTTCGGGTACGCGTACAGGTTATTTGCTGCGGGATGCGATATTAGATTATGTTGAAACTTATAAACAAAAAGGTGCGCCTGTTCAGATAAACACTGATAAAAGAATCAGCATTGAAAAGTAGAAGACAATTTATAAGGAATTCGGGTTTAACTGTGGCTTCATTTCTGGCTGCGCATCCGTTAATGTTTGCCAGAGAGCAGGAGAAGCCATTAAAGCAGCTTACCATTCTGCATACCAATGATGTACACAGCCGCATCGATCCTTTTGCGATGGATGGCAGTGCGAATGCAGGCAAGGGGGGAGTGGCTGCGCGGATGGCTATCATTGAAAAAATCAGGAAAGAAACGGAACAGGTTTTATTGCTCGATTCCGGCGACATATTCCAGGGCACACCGTATTTCAATATTTTCAAAGGTGAGCCTGAAATAAAAGCAATGCAATTTATGGGTTATGATGCCTGTACTATGGGCAACCATGATTTTGATGCCGGGCTTGAAAATTTTCGTAATCAGTTAAAAGGGCATGCGAAATTTCCATTGATTATCAGTAATTATGATTTCAGCAATACTGTAATGGAAAATGGTTATCTGCCTTATAAGATTATCAGGAAAGGAAATCTTGATATAGGCATCACGGGAGTGGGAATAGAGTTACAAGGATTGGTTCCTGAAACAATGTATGGCAATACAAAATATCTTGATCCGGTTGTAAGTGCCAGTAAAGCAGCGTTTCATCTGAAAAAAGAAAAGCGATGCGACCTTGTAATTTGCTTATCTCATTTGGGCGACAAATATTCTGATAATAAAGTAAGTGATGAAGTGCTGGCAAAAGAGTCGGAAAATATTGATTTGATCCTTGGCGGTCATACACATAGATTTTTTGATGCGCCAAGAATTTATCAAAATAAAATTGGTAAAACAGTAATTGTGAATCAGGTGGGTTGGGGAGGATTGAGATTAGGTAGATTAGATTACAGTTTTTCTGCTGCAAAGCCGAAAAATTTAGATAATAATCAATCGATTTCGATAGGTAAGAAAGAAGGAGAATAAAAAATTTTTTTTTCCTATAACAGATTCTATATTCGCTACCCTTTTTTAAATACAGGTCTTTATTTTTAAAGGTTTTAAGAATAATAGTCAGAAATTTTTTTTACATTGGGGGAATACGTGGAGAATTTGGTTGCGAAAAGTGATTTATGTTCAATATTAGTAAAAGCATATATTATTAGGTCACGGTAAAGAGAAATTCCATAATGTTGCTTCTGATCCATTTTTATCATTGTTAAGACAGACCTGCAGTTTTGCAGACAGCGCAAAATCCTTTGAAAAGACCAGAGAGAAGAATTAAAGAATCCTTTTAAAAAATTGCTCAAGGACTAATGGACAAAGCGCATGATAAAGTATGGAATAATTGTCTTGCTATCATAAAAGATATTGTTGAATGGCAACATTTCAAGACCTGGTTTGAACCTATCAAGCCCGTGGCTTTAAAAGAAAAAGTGTTAACCATTCAGGTACCCAGCCAGTTCTTTTACGAATATCTCGAAGAGCACTATGTAAATTTATTGGCAAAGACTTTGAAGCGTGAATTAGGGAAAGAAGCCAGGCTTGAATATCGCATCATGGTCGACAGCGGGAATGATAAAAACAAACCGCTGACAATGGATGTTGCCGGGCATGGATTTAAAACTTTTTCCAACAACGAAATGGATTTTCCACTCGTCATAAATAATCCTGTTAAGAATCCTTTTGTTATTCCGGGATTACGGAAGATGCAAATTGATTCGCAACTGAATCCTATTTACACATTTGATTCTTTTGTGGAAGGTGATTGTAACAGGGTAGCCCGGAGAGCTGGAAAAACAGTTGCTGAAAAGCCAGGGGCCACTTCCTTTAATCCGCTGGTGATATATGGTGGCGTTGGATTGGGTAAAACACATCTTGCCCAGGCCGTAGGCAATGAAGTGAAAAGGTTGCACCAGAACAAAGTGGTGTTATATGTTTCTTCAGAAAAATTCATCAATCAGTTTCAGGATCATAGCAGGAATAATGCAATAAACGATTTCATACATTTTTATCAATTAATCGATGTATTGATAATTGATGATGTGCAGTTTTTCAACCGTGCAGAAAAATCGCAGGATGCATTGTTTGCTATTTTCAATCACCTGCATCAATCAGGCAAACAGCTGATTCTCAGTACAGATAAACCACCTAAAGATCTAGAAGGTGTGCAGGAGAGATTACTTAGCCGTTTCCGTTGGGGATTGAGTGCTGATCTGCAGGTACCTGACTATGAAACAAGGATTGATATTCTTGAGAAAAAGATGAAGAATGATGGCCTTGATATGCCGCGTGAAGTAGTGAAATATATCGCGTATAATATTCAGAGTAATATCAGGGAACTGGAAGGTGCGTTGATTTCTCTTTTGGCACAGTCTTCGCTCAACAAACGTGAAATCGACCTTGATTTGGCTAAAAAGGTACTCCGTAATTTTGTGAAAACTTCTTCAAAAGAAATCACCATTGAAACTATCCAAAAGATGGTATGTGAATTCTTCGATGTGTCGTACGATAAACTACTGCAAAAAACCCGCAAACGCGAAATCGTACAGGCCCGGCAGATTACCATGTACCTCGCGAAAATCTTTACAAAAAATTCTTTGAAAACTATTGGTGAGCATTTTGGTGGCAGAGATCATACTACGGTTATTCATAGCTGTCAGACTGTAAAAGATCTTATGGACACGGACAGTTTATTCAGGGAGAGTGTGATAGAATTGCAGCAAAAAGTACAGTTGGCGGCGATGTAATTTCGACATTGAATTTATTACATTAAAATATTTTATCCCGTCTGGCTTTTGGCAGACGGGATTTTTTTATGGAGACCAAAGAGATTATCATCAACGGAAAAGTGCAAGGTGTTTTTTTCCGCGCTTCTGTAAAAGAGGTGGCTGATGAATTGGGTATTTCAGGTACGGTGAACAACCTGGCCGATGGTTCTGTGAAGATTACCGCTACAGCTGATCCCGCCTTTTTAAAGCAACTGGTCGACTGGTGCCATCATGGGCCGGCGAGGGCGATTGTCGATAATGTTAAAATCACTGATCTGCCCTTTCAGGAGTTTGAAGGTTTCAGGATTATTAGAGGATAAGAGAAGAATAAGTTTGGCATTTGTGCTGGTGTTCACTATTTTTGCCCTCCCCAAAAAGGGAAGAGTGCAGGAAAGGTGAGGTGGATGAGCGGCTGAAATCAGTCTCGTCAATGACGAGTCTAAACTGTGCGGAGAAGTTAAATGTTTTCTTAAGGTGAGGTGGATGAGCGGCTGAAATCAGCAGTTTGCTAAACTGCCGTACGGGTTAAACTGTACCGAGGGTTCGAATCCCTCCCTCACCGC
>JANPJC010000192.1:0-4608 GCA_031425315.1 Chitinophagales bacterium | reverse complement strand
ATTTCAGCAACCTTCAAATTCAATGTTATGAGCCTATTACGCTTTATATGGATAATTCTATTTATTGACTATCCCTTCTTCCTGCATGAACAACTTTATTATTTCTGACGCCGATGTATCTCTTACAAATCCCAACTTATTTGCCCTTTCCGTTTCAAAATGCGGGGGCCATGTGAGTACAATACTTTGCAGAAAAGCATCCGGTACGCAAGATATTAAACCCGTCACTTCAGTACTTGTAATTTGCTCAAGACTCTTTATCATTTCCTGGATAGAAACCGTCAATCCGGGTAGATTGATGATTCTGTCGGGGCCAAGTACTTTTTCATCAATATTGGCAGCGTGAATAAAATTTCTGATTACATTCTTTGGAGATAAAATCCATACCTCCGTTTCCGGAGGAACCGGATATGTGGCCTTCATTCCATGTAACGGTTCGCGGATGATGGAACTTACAAATGAAGATGTAGCGGCATTTGCTTTTCCTGGTCGCACTGCAATAGTAGGTAACCTTAAACTCCGGGCATCGACAAATCCTCTCCTGCTGTAATCATTCATCAGCAATTCTACCATTGCTTTTTGTGTTCCATAAGAACTGCGTGGCTTTGCACTTGTTTCGTCTATAATTACTTTGGAAACATCACCACCAAATACCGCGCAGGAACTCGCGAATACAATCCGGGGATGAATAGTAAGTTGCCTGCATAATTCCAGTAATTGCAGGGACGCATGAAAGTTTACTTTCATCCCTACGTCAAGATTTCTTTCTGCCTCTCCGCTTACAATAGCCGCCAGATGAAATATTACATCGGGCTGTTGTTGAAGAACTTTCCTGATAGCTGCTTCATCACTGAAATCTTCTTTTATACATTCAAGTATTGGATCCTCGGGCATATCTTCCGGGAATGCAAAATCCATCAACGTCAATTGAGTAAGCTGGCCTTGATTCAGGCCTCCCTTCATCAGCAATTCACCCGCTAATCTTTTACCTAAAAAACCACCACCGCCTAAAATAAGTACATGCATATGGAACAGTTATGTATTGAATAATCATTTGTACATCATCGCCGGCCGTCACACCAATGGAAACAGCCACGACATTAATATGACCTGACTCAATCCAACGATCGACAGTATAGCCAGTAGTAAAGTCCAGGTCTTTAATCCCTCTTTTTCAGAAAAACCACTCATACGCACCACCACCCAAAAGCCACTGTCATTCATCCATGAAATAAAGAGAGAGCCGAATCCAACTGAAAGCAAAATATAAATGGGGTGATAGGGAAGTGTATTATTGCCTATAAGCGCCGCCATGATCGCTGAAGTTGTAATCATGGAGACGGTGCCGGAACCCTGGGCAATTTTCATAACAGCCGCAACTATCCACGCAAGTAAAATATACGGCATATCAAATCCTTCGGTCGCGCGACTGATCGCATCACCAATGCCACTGTGTTTTATCATGGCACCAAAAGCGCCTCCTGCACTCGTGATCAGAATAATGATGCCTGCTGTTTCCAATGGCCTGGCAGCAACTTCCCAAAGATCATTTGATGATAATTTTTGAACCTTTGCCCAAAGCACCAGCGCAATGAATGCACCTGCGCTCATGGCAATATTTTTATTGCCGATGAAAGCAATCCAGCCCGGAAGGCCGCCGGTGATGCCCTCTACCATGGATGCCAGACTGATCATCAGCAATGGCACGAAAACGGGTAGAACAGAAAGTATCAGGGACGGGGGATGTTGAATTAACTTATCACGCTTATCTGATATCCTTACGGGAATGTTTAGTTTTTTATTCATCCACCGGGCTACAATCAGTACAACAATGGCAGGGAAAATGCCGGCAGCAATGCCCGCTAAAATAACAGTGCCCAGTTTAATATTAAATGTTTCGGCCATCATCAATGGTCCAGGTGTAGGAGGCACAATGGTATGAGAGATAACCGCTCCACCGCCAATAGCAACCACATAGAGTACGAAGTTCTTTCCGGTTTTAAGCGCGAGGGTTATTGCCAGCGGGACAAGTAATAAAAATACAGTATCAAAAAATACAGGGATCGACAATACAAATCCACTGATCATCAGCGCGGCTGCAGCCTGCTTTTCTCCCAGTGTTTTTAATAACCAGTTTACAATCTGTTCGGCCGCTCCGCTTTCCATCATAGCTGTACCGATCACAGAAGCCACTGCAATAACCCACCCAATTTTACCGACCATAATGCCAAACTCAGCCATGGGCAATTCAACAGCAGTAACTAGCGGAATTTGGCCAGGCACCACCGGCAAGGCAGGAGAAAGCAATCCAACTAATATGGCAGAAAGCATCAGCGCTATAAAAGGATGAATACGCCACCTGGTGATCTGTACAACCACCAAAGCCACGCTTAGGAACAGTACTGCAAAAGGCCAGTAATCGGAATGAATAAGTTCTTGCCAGTAATGAGACATTCGGGTTTTCCTTTTTAAGGGCGTTCATATAAATATAGCCATTAGAGAGATATTTGGATTTAGTGGATTAATCGGATTTTTGGAACCCACCAACAGTTGTTATTCATACAATATTATTTAGTGCAATACCTGGTAAATTCAACGCACTGATAAATATTAATTTGCAGTGAAAAAAGTCGGTGTTTAAAAAAAAGGAAAATTAAATTCTATCCTGTAACGTAGCATATTCTATTTGTACGAGGATCGCAAGCGTCGATTATCTTGACTATAATTAAAACGGAGGTTGTTATGTTGAAAAAAGAATCAGCCTTACACACCTTCACGGATATTGAAGAATCTTTACCTGGATCCAATTGGCCTGAGTCAAAATGATGCTGCTAAAAATTTGGGTATTACCCGTAAAACATTATCTATGCTGTTAGATGAGCATCAGGGTATCAGCGCAGATATGGCATTGCGCCTTACGAAGTTCTCCCTTGCACAATCGCTGGCGGGAACATGACACATTCATGCATTTACATGTTATGAATGGCATTTTTAAAGATCCTATTAATTTAAACTTCTGAACAGCGGAACTCAAATCCTTTTTTTGGTGTGTTGGCGGAAAGAGATATTAGTATGGATTTCCGCGACAAGTTTTTGTCGCGAAAAGGCATTAAATGTCGCGAAACAGCTATTTTTGTCGTGCAAATTAGTTTCGCGACAACTTATATCAGGTTTTTGTCGCACAAACCCCAAAAGGTAACCAAATGCAAAATCCGAATAGAAAAGAAGATCAGGATTTTGAGGCAATTAAAAATTTTCTTCAACAATCCCGAGATGGGGCCACGATTGAAGAAATAAGCCAGGCTGTCGGTTTAAATATATCACTTCGAACTTTGCAAAGAAGACTCAGTAAACTTCAGCAACTGGGTCTTATTACAAAATGGGGTGACAGCCGATCTACCCGATATCGACTTTCCAAAACGAATTCAAATGACAAGACTGTTATTCAGACAAGTTTTTCGCTGATACCATTAACAGAAGAAAGCGAGAATGTTCTATCCGTCATTTCGCGACCGGAATCACAACGTATTCCCGTCGGATATCATCGCGAATTCCTCGAATTTTATGAACCTAACGCAACCAGCTATTTAACATCGGAAGAAACAAAAAGATTGTTTACACTGGGTCAGATCGCAGCATCTGATCAGGCAGCAGGAACATACGCAAAAGAAATTCTGCAACGACTGATAATCGATCTTTCATACAACTCAAGCAGGCTTGAAGGCAACACGTATTCATTATTGGATACCGAACGCCTCATCAGACTGGGCGAAGTAGCCGACAGCAAATCAGCATTAGAAGCGCAGATGATTCTTAATCATAAAGATGCTATTGAGTTTATCGTTAACTCCGCCGAAGAACTTGAATTAAACCGTCATACCATTCTGAATTTACACGCACTCCTCGCTAACAACCTTTTACCTGACCCTGCTGCTCCCGGAAGGTTACGCAACATCGGAGTTGGGATAGGCAGATCAGTTTACATTCCACTTGCAATACCACAACTTATTGAGGAGATGTTTGAGCTAATGTTGAAAAAGGCCCGTCTTATTTTAAATCCTTTTGAGCAGGCATTTTTTATCATGGTGCATTTGCCGTATCTGCAGCCTTTCGAAGATATCAACAAACGCGTTTCACGACTGGCCGCAAACATTGCATTGAATAGTCACAATCTTGTACCGCTTTCATTTGTTGACGTGCCAGGCGAACAGTATACCCAAGGGTTGCTTGCGATTTACGAACTCAACCGGGTGGAATTATTGAAAAATGTTTTTCTCTGGGCTTACGAGCGCTCATCGTTCCGCTATGCGACTGCACGCCAATCAGTAGGAGAACCGGATTTGTTTCGGTTAAAATACCGGCAAGCCTTTCGTTCATTAATTAACCAGGTTATCTCCCGCGCAATGGACAAAAAAACAGCGAACCATTTCATAAAAAACAATGTAGGAAATATCCCAGAAATCGACCGCAGCAAATTGATTGAATATGTAGAGACAGAACTCCTGGCTCTACATGAAGGGAATTTTGCACGTTATTATATCAGCCCTGCAGAGTTTGCACATTGGAAGTTGGTGTGGGATAATTCCTGAAATTATTCCAGTTAGAGAT
>JANPJC010000191.1:0-15270 GCA_031425315.1 Chitinophagales bacterium | reverse complement strand
CGGTGTATCGGCATCAATATATTCAAATTGCCAGGCATGTTCATTTTCGACATTCACGCCGCGTGTTTGCCCGCCATACGGAGCGATGATTTTACCGGAGTAAAATATTGTTGGCCCTTGGAACCATCCTTTCTGAATGGCCTTGATTACATCAGCTGTTGCATAACTCGCATCGTTCCCAATGTCTTCAATAGTGGTAAATCCGGCGTTCAGAAATTGTTCGGCTACGAAAGTACCACGTAACGCTCTGAAGGCAGAACTCTCTGTGAAATATGAATGTTGAATATTGCGGCTAATGCTTCTGTACGGACCGTTCGATGCAATATGTACATGGCAATCCATTAGACCCGGCAATACCCATGAATCAGACAAGTCAATTACATTGTCGGTTTTTGAAAATGTATGATTTGGGCCAACTGCTGTAATTTTTCCGTTTTTAATGATGATAATTTGGTTGTTGGAAAACTTACCGGTGCGGGAGTCAAACAGGTGGCCCGCTTTGATGACAGTGGTTTGGGAGAATGCCGGCAGTGATAATAAGAAACAGATGGCTATAATTGCAGAGAAACGCGAAAGATAAATGGAAAACAAAGGTGATATCATATAAAAGGTAATGAGTGAGTTTGAAATGCTGTATGTGATAAAGTCAATATAGTATGTGCTGAAAATCCGTTGTAAAACAAAAAGACTGAGTTCACTAAGCACTGTCCGTTTATACTGTAATCCCATTCAGCTCTGCATACCTTTTTATTAAACCATTGATGAATCTTTTTAGATAATCGGCGCTTAAAAAAGCGTTTGACCAATTATCGTAACGCTGGCATTGCACACCAAGATAGAAAAAATATAAACTGATACTCAAAAAGGGGAGTAGTCTTTTTTCTTCTGCAGAGAGAGATGTTACGGATTGATAACCTGCCAGAAATTGTTCTGTTTTTGGCAGGTATGCAGCATCAATATATTTTTCGGTATTGGCCAGTTGCATGAGATAGTAAGCTACATCCAATGATTGCCAGCCATTGCCGCAGAAATCAAAATCAAATAGTGTTACTTTTCCATCAGTGGTAACATTGAGATTATCGAACCAGATATCAAGATGTACGATTCCTGCGCGTAGGGTATCATTATTTGTTTTCTCCAATTCACTCAGGATTTTCTGTTGCAAAAGCATCATGTAATTCATTTCCTCTGTTGCTGTTGACAGAAACATGGAAATAAGAGCTATGGAATCTTGAAGTAATACTTTGGGAGTGTATGTTATTCTTTTCAGATTTTTGTTTTGAGTGAGCTGATGAAAACGGCCCATCATTGTTCCGATGGTAAAGTGAACGGCTGAGGGGAAGCTATGGATTTTTTCACCTTCGGCATATGAAAATAGTACGGCCATTCTCTCTCCTTCTGGTGCATCAAAAATATGAATGTAGTTATTTAGATTATCGGCGATAGGGAATGAAACTTGAATGCCGTTTCGATGTAATTCGTTTAACAGTTTTATTTCTTCATTTATTTCTGTGATTGTTCGCCAATGCAGGCTATATATCCTTAGTACGAATTTAGTCATTCCTTCTTCGAGGAGGTAGCTGTCGTTGATGCCTGAGCGTATTATTTTGCATGTGGTATTTGTGCTAAGACAGTAATGTTTTTGAACATATTGTGAAAGATGAGATGCTGAGAGGTTGGATTTGGTTACTGGAAAATACGCCATGCGCAAAAATAGAAGCTGAAGATCGCATTTACAAATAGTTTAAAAAGGATCAATTATTTTATTGAATGTTAGCCTGCTAAGACTATTGGGTCTGGACAAACAACTTTCTTTGGCCACAGAGTTTAACGGAGCATTTGAGTTGAATGGAGTTTTCAATGAAGGTGGCTGCCTAAGTCTTTTGATTTCTGAATGAAGAATATTTTTAACAGCAAGGATGCAGAGATGCACGGAGATGAATTCAGGAGATACACGGAGATTGGTTGAAACAAATCATTTTCCCTGGATATATGTGACCGTGTCGTTGCTTTACTAAAGACTACTGACTCCCGACTATCGACTTTCTTTGGCCACAGAGTTTATCGGAGGTTGCGAGTTGAGCGGAGTTTTTAATGAAAATGACTATCTAAATCTTTTGATTCGTGAATGAAGAATATTTTAACAGCAAGAACGCAGAGATGCACGGAGATGAATTCAGGAGATACACGGAGATTGGTTGAAACAAATCATTTTTCCCTGGATATATAGTGAAGGTGTTGTGTATTATCCTGGATCTTTCACTGTCAGGAAATCAGTTTTAATTAATCCATTGCACCATGGGTCATAGTCCCGTAGGGACGGTATTATGGTAGATTAGGGATTTTGCGTTGCGATATGGAGAGCCGTCAGGCTCGGCATTTTCTTTAATAGTTCACCGCCAAGCATTCATATTTTATTAAGCCATCACAAATTCGGGGTATAGTCCCGTAGGGACGACATTTTGGTAGATAAAGGTTATGAGCATATCGGTTTGGAGAGCCTTTAGGCTCGGCATTATCATAGAATATTACATCATCAAAAAATCAGATTCAAACGATCCATTGCACCATCGGGTCATAGTCCTGTAGGGACGACATTTTGGTAGATAAATGAGTTCTGCATATCGATCTGGACAGACGTCAGACAATTAAATTTGATAATCAATTTTCATACACCGGACACATCGCTTTACACACAAGATTATTGCCCATATTATAACTCTGTGCATTGATATCAACAAGGTAGATTTTTACAATTATCGATGTTTTTTTCTCTTCCTAACTTGGTCATTTACACATGGAATGTGAATTGCAGAATTATAGCTTTGATTAAAATTCATAAATGCCAAACACCTATTCACAAATTTCAATACAAGCTGTTTTTGCAGTTCGGCGTAGAGAAAATTTTATCATCAAACCCTGGCGTGATGAATTACATCAATACATTGCCGGAATCATCACTGAACTGGATGGTAAATCCCTCGCAGTGGGAGGCTGGAAGGATCATGTGCATTTGTTTTTTGCATTGCCAACATCAATGTCAATTGCAGATCTTGTTCAAACAGTTAAAACCAACAGTTCAAAATGGATAAATGATAGACGTTTTACCCACCGTAAGTTTAATTGGCAGGAAAGCTACGGTGCATTTTCATATTCCAAATCACAGCGGGATAATGTCATCAGGTATATTATCAACCAGGAAATTCATCACAAAGAAGTGTCATTTCAGACAGAATATATTAAGATGTTGAAAAATTTTGACATTGCCTACAACGAAAAATATTTGTTTGAGTTTTTTGATTGAACAGATTTGTTGGAGAAACGAAATTCAAAATCTCTGATTTATAAGTATTAATAATGAATAAATGGTTTGAAATGATTCCGGATGGATAACAGCGACCCGTTTTCATATTGAAATTAACTGAATGTAATTCTACCAAAATACCGTCCCTACGGGACTGTGACCCGATTATGTAATGGGTTGATGAAATTCGATTTGCCGGCGGTGAAACATTTTAGATAATGCCGAGCCTGACGGCTCTCCATATCGCAATGCAAAATCATTGTTCTACCAAAATGCCGTCCCTACGGGACTGTGTCCCGATTATGTAATGGGTTAATGAAATTCGATTTGCCGGCGGTGAAACATTTTAGATAATGCCGAGCCTGACGGCTCTCCATATCGCAATGCAAAATCATTTTTCTACCAAAATGCCGTCCCTACGGGACTATAACACAACTGTGAAACATCTTAATGACATGTGATTTGCACGTTTTGAGGCTTTCAGATAATGCCGGGCCTGACGGTTCTCCATAACGCAACGTTAGAACTGATATTTAAATTCTAACTGCTGATGCTAAAGATCTCTGAATTGCAGGTTATTCTTTACAATTATCATTTCTGGTGATGGTCCGCTATTTGAAGTAGCCATATTGAATATTCCGGGATGTAAACATCTTTCGGAAATATAAAATCAATTAATGCTGTAGTCAAATTATGAAAGAAAGGTCATTAGCAATCCTTTCAATTTGTTGGCATTGAAGGTTTTTAACACTCCAAACAATTCATCTTTAACAATTGTTATTGTTGGTTGTGAGGTGCGATCGAAATAGGTACATCGAAATTGCTGTCTGGATTGGATTTAAATTATCATAATAAAATATCAAAAAAGCAAATACAAAAAATGCAAACAACAAATGTGAAAGCATTCGGCGCTTCTTCAGCGGAAGCCGCTCTAAAACAAATGAATATTGATAGAAGAAAGCCAAGCGAAAAAGATATTGAAATAGAAATACTGTATTGTGGTGTTTGCCATTCTGACCTGCATACAGCAAAAAATGACTGGGGTGGTACAAAGTATCCTGCTGTTCCAGGTCATGAAATCATCGGAAAAGTTATCTCAATAGGATCTGAAGTAACAAAGTTAAAAGTAGGTGATTATGCCGGTGTAGGTTGTTTGGTAGGCTCATGCGGCGAATGCAAAAGTTGCAAACAAGACCTTGAGCAATACTGCTTAAATGGCTGGGTGGGAACATACAATGGCAAAGATAAATACCTTGGAACTCATACTTTCGGCGGTTATTCAGAGAAAATTGTGGTGGAGGAACATTTCGTTTTGAAAGTACCGTCGAATCTTGACCTGGCTGCTACTGCACCGCTTCTTTGTGCAGGTATAACCACCTGGTCGCCGCTTAAACATTGGAACGTTGGAAAGGGTAGTAAGGTTGCAGTTGTGGGCCTGGGTGGGTTAGGACATATGGCGATCAAGCTTGCAAAAGGATTAGGCGCCGAAGTAACATTGTTTTCCAGATCTCAATCAAAAGAGAAAGATGCAAAAGCTTTGGGTGCTGACAACGTTGTTTTATCAACAGATGAAAAACAGATGAAGTCAGTAAATGGAAAGTTTGATTTAATCATCGATACCGTTCCAAATATTCATGATATCAATTTATATGTCTCGACCTTGAATTTCGATGGCACCCTCGTAATGGTGGGTTATCTTGGAAATCTGGATCCGTTTTTAAACAGTGTACCGCTGATAATGGGAAGAAAATCTGTAGCCGGGTCACTTATCGGCGGCATCGCGGAGACACAGGAAATGCTTGATTTTTGTGGTGAAAACAATATTGTATCAGATATCGAGATTATTAAAATTCAGGAAATCAACGAAGCATACGAAAGAATGAATAAAAGCGATGTTCGATATCGTTTTGTAATCGATATGGCATCTTTGAAGAATTAATGATAAACTGGTTGTTGAAATTACACCCATAATCTGTTTACCGCTGGCTACTTTTTTGCCAGGGGATTTTTTGAGCCGGCAGGTGATATTCGTCTCCTTATCAAAAACTACGATGTTCTGGAGATATTAATCCACCTGTCCGTGCGACATTGATTTAAGAACTTTCACGTTTATCAGCAAATCTTTGCAATCAATATCACATCAAGGTTTTGTATTTTGTAGCCGCTGAAAAATAAATCAGCTTACCTTATACATGAAAAAGGAGGAACGGTCATTATTAATTTTGATTTTGGGTTTACTGTCTGCTATTGGCCCTTTTTCTATTGACATGTACCTTCCCGGTTTTCCTGCAATTGCCCAGGATTTAAATACAACTGTCGCCCATGTGGCTTATTCACTGTCCGGTTTTTTCATCGGGATATGCGTTGGTCAATTAATTTGTGGCCCATTGCTGGACCGGTTCGGTAGAAAGAAACCACTATATGTTGGCCTGGTTATTTATATTCTTGCCTCATTGGGTTGTGCAATGTCCGGATCTGTTGAAATGCTGATTGCTTTCAGGTTTTTGCAGGCACTGGGTGGTTGTGTTGGAATGGTGGCCCCGGGAGCTATTGTAAGAGACAGTTTTCCTGTAAACGAAAATGCAAAAATATTTTCACTGCTGATCCTCATCCTTGGTGTTTCGCCAATTATTGCACCTACTGTTGGCAGTTATCTCATCGCAGGTTTTGGCTGGCATACTGTTTTTATAATGTTGGCTGCTATTACCAGTTTACTTTTGCTGGCAGTTATTTTTTTACTGAAAGAAAGTAAAAGACCTGATCCCTCTATGTCGCTTAAACCTTCGATCATATTAAAAGGTTTTATTTTGGTATTGAAACAACCGCAGTTTTTCACCTATGCATTTGCGGGAGCTACCGCCGCTGCAGGTTTATTTGCATACCTGGCAGGATCACCTTTTGTTTTTATGGAATTATATAACGTGACTGAACAACAATATGGTTGGATATTTGGATTGATCGCTGCCGGCCTCATCTCCTGTAGTCAGTTAAATAACGTATTGCTTAAAAAGTATAGCAGTGGCCAGATTATGCGTACCACACTAATTGTACAAACTGTTGTGGGATTGGTGCTCTTCCTGGGTAGCGTATTTCATTTGCATAATTTATATACTACAATTGGATTGATGTTTTTGTTTCTAAGCTGTCAGGGCTTAACCTTTCCGAATTCAGCTGCATTGTCGTTGGCACCGTTTACCAAAGAGGCCGGGAGCGCTTCGGCATTAATGGGTGCCCTGCAAATGGGTTTCGGTGCATTAGCATCTGCATTGGTAGGTGTGATTAATAATGGCACCATGCTGCCGGTAACCGGTGTGATGGCTGGCTTTGCATTACTGGGTTTAATTATACTCAGTGCCGGGCGCAGGAAAACTATGTACCAGGCCAGTATTGCAGATGTGGAAGAACAGGCTTTTGATTTGATTGAAAAATATTAAGTTCGATTTTTTGCTGCTGATCAATTATACCTTTCATTGCCGATCGAAAGGAAACTAATAATAACGAATTGTCATTAATGTTCTTTTGATTTGTATTAAGGCAATCATTTATTCGAGGGGTTTCACCCCTCGCTATATTCTGTCGCCCTTTCAGGGCTGGCAGATTAATTGTGCAGATTTATAGCGAAAATTAAATTCAGAACCGCTAATAGAATTCGGCACCGGAAATTATATTCAAAATTTTAATGGAATTAGTCTAAGTGGTTTACGAACCATATGCTCCTTTTGTAGGCAATTTTTCATCTGCAGATCATACATTTTATCATTGTCATCGCACCGTAGCGAGCCCTGAAAGGGCGGGAAGATTATAGCGAGGGGTTTTACCCCTCGAACAAAATGCGCAATTGAATTCGAGCCCTGAAAGGGCGAAAGATGAACATGATTGATTTATACCTTTCGAAACCTTTTCGATACGATGCGTTCAATTTTATATTCGCACAAATCCTAACCCGTTAATTCAATATTTCAACATTCAATGAAAACGATCCGCATCTCCGATGGGCGTTGCCCATCGCTGGTAAATGACTACCCTTTCAGGGTGCGCTACGGCGCAGAATTTATAACAAAATGAATAAGGCATGATTACCAAAAAACCAATCAAAAAATTCAACTATTATTAATGTATTCTAAATGATCTTACGCCCTTACAGGGCCTGTCATCTCGTTTATGATATATCCGAGGGGTTTCACCCCTCGAACAAAATAAGAAATGGTTTCAAGCCCTGAAAGGGCGAAAGATGAACATGAATAATTTACACCCTTCGTATTCTTCTGTATACGATGCACTAGATCTTATAACTGGCCGACTCCATTTACAAGGGAAGCGAGATCTGCCCTTAGTACGAACAAATAAAATTTAACTCAGAAAAATTTTTCCTCCAGCCTTCACCTCTTCCCGGCAAAAAATGGTAAGCGTATTATATTTGTGAAATGAATAAAACATTACTCCAACTTCAGCAGGCCGAACAAAAAACCGGGCATAAAATCCCTGCTTATTTGTTTGATTTTATCAGTACGTTGGATCAACCTGAATATAAATTTGATGACGAAGGATGGTTTTTCTGGACAGTGATAGATAAGGGGGAAGCAAATTTTATCTACACTCATTCTACGGATTTCAAAGAAGAGTGGGGGATAGACGGATTAATATTTGCAGCAAATGGAACAGGCGATTATTTGTTATTGTTGAAAGAAGAAAACAATGAAACATTTCTGCCGCAGGTATATGTTATGATGCATGAAACTGCAGAAATAAAAATGTTTGCAGAAAACTGGGAAGAGTTGCTTGCGAATGGCCCGGCCAATTATTTCTGGACTGATGAATTTTACCTGAAAATGGATGATGATGAAAATGTAGTGAGGTGGAGTGCTCCTGAACTGGTTGAAACTGATGTCGATGATGAAGAAACAGGGAAAGATTTTTTTGATGAAGATTATGATCTTCGGAAAAAACTGGATGATTTGATCGATGATGAAAATACTGAACAAACAAGTGAGATCATTCAGGGACTTGAGCAACTTTCAGTATCTGAAGAGCTTTCACACAAAGTTTGGACAATTAATAAACTGAGTGATATCTACCTGAGAGGTTTTGGTCCTGTGCCCGCTAATCTTGAAAAAGCACTGATTTATAATCAGACTGCGATGGATCTGGGAAATCATAAAGCATATTCTAATCGTGCGGCCTGTTATTTTTCCGGACTTGATATGGAAAGGGATTTGAAGAAAGCCCTGGAATTTGCAAAGAAGGCAAATGAATTATCTAAAGAAAATATGTTTGCCAGTATGCTCGCATCCAAAAAAGGCGGCGGTATGTATGATCAATTGGTGGAGATGATTGAGAAAGAGATAAAGAAGAATTCACGTTAAGAATTATTTCATATGTTTCTCTGCGTTTGGATCAATGGGATTGACGAATCAAATTTCTACAAGTTCCGCAATGGCTACATTTCTCATGCCCTCATTAATTCTCCATTTCTGCCCAATAAAGAGATGTTTATGATTTCCGGAACGTTCAAAAATCTAACCATAACCATTTTAGTTTCCCCCGGATAAATAGGCTGAGGATCATCAAATTTTAAGTCACCAACGTAAGCACTCATTATTTCATTTGATTCCAGTAAATCAAAAAAATGATTTGGACGATATCCATTTCGTATAGGCACTGACCTGCCTCCCTGTTCTGCAGTTTTAAAATAAATTTTAGCTTTTACTTTAATGAACTGATCGCTGTCTTTTAAGCCCATAGTTTTTTATATCATCGCGCCCTTCTTTTCACCGTACATCCTATCGCTTTTGTAGAAGTCAATGAAGGTTTTTCGCCTTTAATTAAAGCACTAATAACCTGTTCTGCATATTTTGTTGCTGAACCGTTTGTTTCTTCCGGATCATTGTCAATCGCGCCGGTATATACTATCATGTTGCCTTTGTCAGTTTTTGAAACGATAAAAAGATGTGGCGTATTCCTCGCACCATACAAGTTGGTAATAGTTTGTCCATTATCATATAAATATGGAAACGGATATTTTTTTGATTTCGCCAGATCCTGCATTTTTTCAAAACTATCTCCTCTCGATGCATCCGGATCATTTGGATTAACAGCAATTACCGGATAACCGGCTGAAGCAAATTTATTGTTGAGATCTATAATCCTTTGCTCATAGGCTTTGGAAACCGGGCAGGTATTGCAGGTAAATACTAGCAGGTAACCTTTGGCATCAGAGAAACTGGCAAAGGAAATATCTTTATTGTCAACGTTTTTTAAATTGAAATCTGGTGCTGGCTGACCGGCTGTTAGAGTAGTAACCTGCGCTTGTAAATTATAACAAATTAAAGTCAAAATAATTGCTATTAACTTTTTCATATGTATTATTTTATGGAATGTATAACGAATAGTAATTCTCCATATGTAAATTCTTTTTCCTCAAATTTCCTTTGATCCTTTTTAATGAACAATGTGGCGGGTATAGTGCCCGACCAGTTTTTGTCTATCCTGTCAATATACTGCTGCTGATCTTTCTCGTTTAATAAAAACACTTCCGATTTTAGTTTTCTACTTTTCACATAAGGTATCACTGCTTCATTTAATTTTGACAGATAATCGACGCTTACTAATAACACTTTTACTTTTACTTGCGAGCCCTCTGTATTTAGTTTTTCAAAATGCGGTAATTCTTTTACACAGGGGAGGCACCAGGTAGCCCAGAAGTTAATGACATATGTTGTGTCTTTTCCATCGGCGATTCTTTTATTCATCTGGTCAATGCTGATCAAACTTACTTCCTGTCCCATTGATACATCATTCAGGCTAATGATAAAGATGGTAAGAATACAGATCCTTGCTATCGGAATTTTCACGTTGCATTAATTATCAATTAATTTACTGAATATATTTAAGCCAACCTGTTAAAGCAATTTAAACAATGATGGATGGTGAAAGATCATCAAGCTCCGCGAAATAAAACGGCTTTTAGATGATTTTACCAGCGCTTTTTTTTATGGTCTTTTTGGCCACGGAGATAAGCGGATGTTTTGAAATGAGCGGAGAATACAGGCAGAGAGACTTAATAGAAAAAAATTACTGGTAAATTGATAAGTTGATGAAAGAGTATCTGTATTGATATCGTAAAAAATATGACTTTGTAAGTGAAGAGGCTTGGTTTTTTTGGCCACGGAGTTAAGCGGAGGTTTTGAGATGAGCGGAGAAAATGACCTCTCAGGCAGTTAAGCGAAAGTTTTATTGAATTGTAAGTATATATCTCGTTTTTTGAAAGGATCATTCATGTTGATTATATTTAGGTTTAACCGGTATCCTCTTATCCTGATATTAAAAATCTTTAACGATGGGCCTTCATGATATTTTCGTAAAAGTAAGAACTGCAGTAACCTATGAACAATTCGACGAACTCAGCGATTTGACTTTAACCAAGCCTGAATTTTTTAATTGGGTGATGGAGGTATTTTATGAATTAAATGTAAAAGCTTTTCCAGAAAGTAATGCATTACTCTGGAGGTATAATGAGAAAGAAAAATTGTACACATTCCATGAGATTTATAATGATGCCAACCGTTTTCTGAACTTTTTACGTCGGCATGGTATTGAAAAAGGAGACCGGATTTTCTCTCAGCTGCCGCTGGATCCCGCTAACTGGATTAGTTTGCTGGCAGCAATTAAAGGCGGGATGATATTGATTCCCTCGTCCACCAATTTGACAGATAGGGATATTGAATACAGGTTTAAAACATTATTCCCCGAGGTAGTTATAGCTGATCGTACTAATGCAGTTAAGATTGATGCTGCAGAAAAACTCGTGAGTCAACGCATTAAATTGAAAATCATTATTGATGGTGAACTGGATGGCTGGTATCATATTAGGGAAATTGAAAAAGAAAACAGTGACGCCAATTCAGCAACTACAAAATCTGACGATGACTTATTTTATTTTTTTACGTCAGGTACCACAGGCTTACCAAAGATTGTTACGCATACGCATTTTACTTTACCTGTTGGACACCTTACCACTTCTGCTTGGCTAGGGACGCGACATGGAGACATTCACTATAATATTTCTGCGCCAGGTTGGGCGAAGTTTGCATACAGCAGTTTTTTTGGTCCCTGGAATATGGGAGCAACAGTTTTCGCCAACCAGGTAGACAGGTTTGTTCCGAAAGAACAACTCGCTGCGATGGAGAAGTATGGAGTTACAACTTTTTGCGCGCCACCTACTGTAATGCGACTGATGATACTGGAAGATCTCTCGGCGTATCAATTCAAACTACGACATTGTGTTGCTGCTGGTGAACCATTAAATCCTGAGATAATCGAAAAGTGGAAAAAAGGAACTGGTATTAAAATCCGGGATGCCTACGGGCAAACAGAAAGTAGTTTGCTTGCAGGCAATATGCCCGGAATGAAAGTGAAATCAGGTTCCATGGGGAAACCAACTTTTCTTTTTGACCTTATGATAGCCAACGATGAAGGAGCTGAATTGCCCGTACTTGAAGAAGGAAGCATTTGTATAAAAATCGATGACAAAAAACCTATCGGGTTATTTACGGGTTACCTGGGTGAGCCTGAACGCAATGAAAAAGTATTCAGGCACAATTTGTACTACACGGGCGATAAAGCGTATAAAGATGAAGAAGGATATATCTGGTTTGTGGGCCGCGACGATGATGTAATTAAAGCATCTGATTTCAGGATTGGACCATTTGAAGTGGAAAGTGTTTTGATTGAACATGAAACAGTAGTGGAGGCCGCTGTGGTCGGCAGTCCGCATGTTATTCGCGGATTTAGTGTGAAGGCGTTTGTGCTTTTACGTGAGGGGGAGTTGCCATCACAGTCACTGGCAGAAGAA
This sequence comes from Chitinophagales bacterium, assembly GCA_031425315.1. Classification (GTDB taxonomy): domain Bacteria; phylum Bacteroidota; class Bacteroidia; order Chitinophagales; family Chitinophagaceae; genus Pollutibacter. The sequence continues at coordinate 3,115 of JANPJC010000191.1, read as the reverse complement.
TTGTTCAGGTATTGCGATAAACACCTCGCTACCTATAAAACACCGAGAATTATTGAGTTTGTAGAGACGCTTCCGAAAACGATAAGTGGTAAAATCAGGAGGGTGGAACTTCGCAGTGCGGAAGCGGGCAGTAAGAGTAAAAAGGAAATCCGGGAGAATGAGTTTTTTCATCTTAAATATTAATGTTGTTTTATAATCGAGTTATGCTAGGTGTTTGGAGACAGAGGGCGGCAAAGGGACAGCCAATACAGGTTATACGTTGTAAGTTGTAGGTTTTACGTAAAGCCTCGGGCTGGAACTTCTTACTTTCCATTCGCATTTCAGAATTCACTCATTCACCAATTCACATATTGACTGGCTGCATTTTGGCCACAGATGGCCACGAAGAAACAAAGGACAGAAAGGGACAGCCAATACAGGTTGTAGGTTTTAAGTTATAGGTTCCAGGTATGTCCAAAGCCTCTGGCTGGAACTTCTTACTTTCCATTCGCATTTCAGAATTCACTTATTCACCAATTCACATATTGACTGGCTGCATTTTGGCCACAGAGGTCCACGAAGAAACAAAGGACACAAAGGGACGGCCAATGGCTATTGTAAGTTATAAGTTTTAGGATTTACGTAACAGCCAATACAGGCGTAAAATTTATATAAAACTTTGATGCTGGTTTGAGAAAATAAAAGAATGCTGCATTTTGATTGCCGGAATTATAGCATTTAGTTCCACTATTATTTCTATTTTTATGAAAATTGGATTTATATGTTGAGTAAAACAATGGCAGATGCATTGAATATGCAGATTTTGATGGAAGCGCAGAGTTCACAGGCTTATCTGGCAATGGGTAGCTGGGCTGAAATTCAACCCGGATTAAAAGGAGTGACTCAATTCTTTTTTAAACATAGTGATGAAGAAAGAATGCATATGCTAAAACTGATTCATTTTGTAAATGAACGTGGAGGGTTTGCAATTGTTCCTGAGTTGAACCAACCCATTTTGACTTTCGTTTCCCTTAAGCAGGCATTTGAAGAGCTGTTGAAACATGAGCTCGCCGTGAGTGCCAGTATCAATGACCTCGTAGACCTGGCATTGACGGAAAAAGATTATGCAACACATAATTTTTTGCAATGGTATGTGATGGAACAAATGGAAGAAGAAAAACTTGCCAGGGATTGCAATGATAAACTTGAAATGGTAGGTGATGACCGTAGTGGTTTATACCTTTTCGACCGCGATATTATGAATGCGGGTGATAAGTAGCATGGTTGCTGGTTGCAGGTTGCTGGTTGAACAGCCGTTGCAGGTTCTAAGTTTATAAGGATATGTTGTAGGTATTTTACAATAGAAATTGAAAGTTTGATTATCCAGCATGGCATTAGTATTACAAACCGTACTTTTTTTTATCAATCCATAATTTAACGTGGCTGTTTTACCCCGGAAGATCAGGTTGATGGGTGGAAATAAATGGGCTTAGCTGCTTTGTGTTCCGCAGCGAAAAATGGTTGGACTATAGAACAAAGTAATCACTTATGGAATGGAGGATAAAAGCAGAAAGTAAATTACTCCTGTATTGGCTGTTAACCTAAAACTTACAACTTACAACTTACTACTTAACACTTGCAGCCTGCATTTCGAAAGGAAAAGACGAAGAGACGAACAATGGTACTAAGAGTTTTTAATGCATATAAAAGCGCATTCAGCGGACTCAGCAAAGAAAGCTGGTTGTTGAGTCTCGTGATGCTGATCAACAGATCAGGAACAATGGCAGTGGTGTTCATGAGTATCTATGTTACTCATATTTTACACCGAAGCATAGCCGATGCAGGTTTGATCATTACATTGTTTGGTGTTGGCGCAGTGGCCGGGTCCGCTTCTGGCGGCTATCTTACAGACAAAATAGGCTTCCGGCCAGTACAGATTTTTACATCACTGATCAGTGGTGTGTTGTTCATTCTTTTCGGGCTGATCACCAATTTTTATTTGCTATGCCTGATCGCCGTTTTAGCAGGATGTATCACTGATGCATTCCGGCCTGCGAATTTTACGGCGATCGCAGCGTATTCAACACCCGAAAATCTTACTAAATCTTATTCACTAAACCGACTGGCTGTAAATATTGGTTGGGGCCTGGGAAGTACTGTTGGTGGTATTCTCGCTGCAATTGATTATCATCTTTTGTTTTGGGTGGAAGGCATTATCTATATCATTGTCGGCATATTGATTTTTGTTTTACTGCCGCCCTTAAAGATTGTACATCATGATATAAAACCTGAAGTAAAAGAACTACGTAGGTTGTCGCCCTATAGAGACATATTTTTCATGAAGTTTCTTTTTATGGTGATGGTATATATCACCTGCTTTTTTCTTGTGTTCCGGTTGCTGCCGTTGTACTGGAAGGAAGTGCAACATATAGGAGAGGCGCGTATCGGATTTATCCTTGGATTAAATGGTATCATCATCGCCGTTTTTGAGATGGTGATGGTACAATATTTTCAACGTCGCAAAACACAGGCATACTATATCATAGCGGGAATGCTTGTCACCGCTGTGGGATTTGTATTACTGCTGGTACCGGGAGTAACGCCGATGGTGGTAGCTTTTCTAACCATCATTTTATTGACAGTAGGAGAGATGCTTACTCTCCCATTTATTAATACTATCGTTATACAAAGAGCAAATGAATATAACCGGGGCCGTTATGCTGCGGCATATGCATTAACATGGTCGGTCGCACAGATTATTGGTCCTGCGGGGGGGGCTTTTATTGCCGATAAAAGCAGTTACAGTATTTTGTGGGTGGTGCTTATTGTGTTCTGCGTTGCTGCTGCACTGGGAATGAAAAAAATTTTTGAGCGCGGGGGGTAGTGTTGTTTTTCTTTTCTTTTCAAGTCTTCCATTATCAATCTCAAAGATGCTACAGCATTGGTGTGATCATCATTTCTTTTTACAACGAGGTTCAGACAGTATTGATCAACATCTGATGGTTTAAAAATGAGAAGAAATGCGCTGGATGCTTTTCGTTCACCGCAACGTTTGTCATCGCCTGCTGCAGCGCCTGCTTCAATAATAAGGTTTACTGAATTAGTGCAGATCTAAAAAGGAACGAATCTTCATAAT
>JANPJC010000190.1:0-35293 GCA_031425315.1 Chitinophagales bacterium | reverse complement strand
GGAAAAACCGTAACCTCACCTATACGTATAGGCGCATTAATGGATGTCGGTGTCATATCCTTAATGTACGAAGGGTCATGTCCTTTTACCCAGGCATTAAACCCTTTTGTATCTTTTAATTCCTGCATATCTCTCACAGATCCATAGAAGATAACTCCTTTGCCTGTTTTGCCCATTACTGCATTGCCCAAACTTGAGCCGATCAATGTACCATCTTTAACTTTTCCGTATCCATCGGCAACATAAACATCTCCTTTAGCAAGAATATCAATTGGCCATATATTGATACCGCCTTTTTGATTACGGCCTTCCTGTTTGCCCAAAGCTTTTACTAAACTATCAAGATCAGGACGTGATGGCATAAACTGCGCAGTTACCACACGGCCAACCATCGTTTCACCGGGTTTAAGTATGATCCAGTTTTTTTCAACCTGGTTCCTGAACCCTTTATTACCGAGATAACCCCAAATCTGTTCGAGCGTGGCAAACTGCAGACGTTCAAGAACAATATCCGGCACTTTTGGACGGCCATCAGCAAAACGTTCACCCGTCCATCGGGATGTAAGAAATTTAACCTGTTCAGGAGTGGATCCTAATTGTTGCGCCTGCGTACATAACGTTGATAACGCAAGGGCGAATAATGGCAGCAATATCTTTCGCATAATTGAAATTAAAGTTTTTGAATTTACATGATAAATTAATATCGCCTGTTTATTCGTTTAATGGAAAGTCAGGAAATGTGTTACCGGAAGTTAATTATTCCATTCACTGTTTGTGGTGATGTTTTCCCTTTTTTTACATTTCTACATTATAAATTGAGGCTGGCAATTTCAAAGGAATAGAATAATCCGTTTCAATTTTGGTTCAACATTAAAATTGAATACACAACAGGAAAGCTAAAAAACAATTGGAAATTTAGACTAATTCCCAGGATACTTTCCGGCTTTTATCCTGTTATGTATTCAAAAAAATAACAAATGCTAAACTGAATAGCACAATTAAGAGTAAAAAATATACTGGACGATTTGTCCGTTCAAAAAAAATGATTAACTAAATATTCTGTCGTGCGAACGTTTTGCGTCCCACTCAGGAGTGGGTGCAAAATAGCTTTTATCGCTTGCGTGCAAATGTGCCTTCACCACTTCATCATTCAGCTCAATGCCCAATCCGGGTGCTGTTAACGGCAGATTAGCATATCCCTTTGTGATAAGTTTTCTACCGTCTGTTGTTTTCACCATACTTTCCCACCAGGGAAGATCTACAGAATGATGTTCGAGCGCAAGGAAATTTTGCGTGGCAGCAGCACAATGCACATTTGCCATAAATGAAACCGGTGTACCTGCCTGGTGCATCGCCATCGCTACTCCCATTTCTTCAGCATAATCGCCGATGCGTTTTGTTTCGAGTAAACCTCCTGATGACGCAAGATCTGGGTGAACGATATCAACGGCACGTTTGTCGATTAAAGGCTTGAAATTTTTCAACAGGAAAATATCTTCTCCAGTAAGCGTTGGTGTTTCCAATGCATCGGTCATCATCTTCCACTGATCAGTTAATTCCCATGATACGATATCTTCCAGCCATGCCAATCTGTATTTCTCCAGTGCTCTTCCCAGCCGGATGCCATTATTGTAATCAAAATGGCCATAGTGATCTGTTGAGACGGGGATTTCGTATCCTACCATTCCGCGCACCGCATCTACCAGCTTTGCCATTTCCTCCAATCCCTTTTCTGTTAACTGAATTTGAGTGAAGGGATGCTGGGTATTATTGTACGACATGTAATTACCACTGCCCGCCGGGAGGTTTTTCTGAAGGTCCTGCCAGAATTTGTCGTTGACCAGTGTCCCCGGAATATGCCTGATCTGCCTGATCGAAACATCCATTTTCAACCAGCTGTATCCCTGGTCCTGTGTGCGATATTTAATTAATTTTAATTGCTCTTCGGGCGAAGAAGCGGTTGGTGTGTCTGCATATAATCTTACTGAATCGCGATATCGACCCCCCAATAATTGCCAGGCAGGTACATTGTATGCCTTTCCGCAGATATCCCATAGCGCCATTTCCACTCCGCAAACACCACCTGCCTGGCGCGCCTGTCCGCCAAACTGTCGAATGATTTTGAAAATCATTTCAACGTTACATGGATTTAAACCCAGCAACCTGCTTTTTAACATCAGTGCATAGCGTTCATCAGCGCCATCCCTTACTTCTCCCAAACCATAAATGCCCTGGTTGGTATCAATCCGGATAATAGCTGTACGGCCTAATACCGTGGTGACACAATACCGCAAATCTGTTATTCTTAATTCTGATGGAGCTGAATTCCTATTAACTTTCGAGGTACTCTGGGCTACTACATCTTCTATGGGTGATAGCAAAAAAGAACTGCCGAGTGCTAAACCACCTAATGCAGATTTTTTAAAAAATGATCTTCTCGGATTTTCCTGTTCGGTTTCAATGGGTACAACAGGAGAGGTAACAGGGTCTTTCAACCCCAGTTTAGCTGCGATTTTTTCTGATGGCGTCATAGCAATCGTTTGAGTTTTGGTAAATGAATTAGATATGGCTGCTTGAGTTGTCAAGCTATTAAACAATTTCTAAAAAAACGTTCAATAAAAACCGGTGGTGTTTATAGTAGTTAATGAAAATGAATGGTGGAAAACAAAGGTTAAACTGCAATCAGTAATTGAAATTCATTTCCGCCTGTAATTAATCATCCCCGCATTTTCAATCATTTATTTCATGCATCCGGGGATGATAGAAAATGAAAATCAGCGTATTGAAATTATCAAAATAAATCTCCAGTATATTTATTTTCAAAAATTAATCAACATGAGCAGTTGGCTGCCGGATCAAATAAAATTATCAGGTCATCTTGTAAATTTAATTCCTTTGGAAGATGAGCATTTCAAAATATTGGAAACAATTGCTGCAGATTCCCGGATATGGGAGTTTTACGCGTATAATGCAAGTCAGCCTGAAAAGTTTAGCGAGGTAATGAAAAGTACGATAGCCGAAAAAGAGAGAGGCACGCATTATCCTTTTGTTATAGAGTACAAGCCCACTCATCAGATTATTGGCAGTACCAGGTTTATGGATATACAGTCTATGCACAGAAAACTGGAGATTGGCACCACCTGGTTACATCCTGATTACTGGGCCACCGCTGTTAATCTGGAATGTAAGTATATGCTGCTCAATTATTGTTTTGATGTATTAGGCACTGTAAGGGTACAGTTAAAGACGGACGAAAATAATATCCGTTCGCGAAAGGCAATTGAAAAAATTGGTGGGAGGTTTGAAGGGATTTTAAGAAATGATATGATCAGGGATAATCAAACCAAAAGGAATTCTGCATATTACAGCATTATCGAAGAAGAATGGCCGGAGGTAAAGAATTTGCTGAAAGAAAAAACGGAAATGAAATTAAAGCAAATGGAATAAATAATTCCTTTTTTGCATACACGTCAGTGTTATGTATGATGGATATTTTTGTGTTCAGATAATTCTGATGATAATTTCAACAAAGAATATTCTTCAGCCACTTTTCTTACTGTCGTTCCTTTGTCGTCTGCCCAACGTACTAACCTGATGTGCCCGTCAGCTATTTCCAATCCCGTAATAGTCCCGCCATCGAAACAGCAACATCCGGCATTGAAGTAATTTGGTTTCATGGTACGGAATGAACTGTTTACATAATCGTATTCCTTTTTTCTTTTAGGAATTTCCTTTTTAATTCTGTCTATAACTTCCTGATCCTTATTCCTCATCGCTTCTTCCATGTTCAGGTAAAGTCTTTCAAGATGAGTAAGTGATTTGAAAACCGGTTGATGGGTATGGCCGGTAATTAAAATCAGGTCAGTTTGTTTGGCACTCCATTCGTACATAAATTGATTGTGCAATGTTTTGCTATCGTCGTTGCACGACGGGCTATTGGTATTAATTTCCAGATAAGATTGCAGCGGACCCCATATATAACTTACAAACCATTTGCTGAAGGCATTACCATCGCTTTGCGCATCACCCTGGTGACCATGTGTACAGAAAAAATCAATATATCCTGTTGGCAATTCGGTACGCAGAACCGCACCGGTGTATATTTTTATTGCTTTGCCATACATCATTTTGAGACTGACCCCGGCAAAAGGATCATTGCCCCAATAGAGATCATGGTTGCCTACAATTTTGGCATACGCATTCCGGTCTACAAATAACTTTTCCTTTTCAAATGTTGCTTTATTGTGATGTAATACCTGGAAAATGGTATTCTCCCACAGCTCTTCACTATCGCCTAGATTGATATAATAAAACCTGCGGGTATTGTAATAATCCAGTGCGGCCAGATAGTTTTTTTCAGCTGGTGCAAAATCATCTGAACCGTTCCTGGCACCTTTATGATGATCTGAAAAGATGATAACAGGATGTTCACCTGGTTTAAAATCAACCAGCGGACCTTTTGTTCCGGGGTCACGCGTAATACTGGAATATAACTGGGATAGGGACTCATTAACTTTATCCTGCTGTGGAAACGATGTAAACCGGTTGGCAAACCAAAGTATCGGCCTGCGTAACGTAAATACGAAGAACCTGCGGACAGTGTTTTTCAATAACCGGAAAAATCCCATAGATGCCCTTTAAAGCCTGAATATAATTCATCAGGCCTTATTACTAAAATTTCGTGTTTTTTAAGCACCAGGTGTTTGTGACCGGATTGTATATTCATTCGTAACTTGAAGAAGGAATACCGACTCAGAAGTTATTGGAGGGTAGTAAGTCAATACTGAATGAACAGGCATACACCTAAAACCTATCACTTAAAACCTACAACTTTTATGAATGCTGTGGAAATTGATGAGGCGATCTCTTTAATGGAACAGAAAGAGATTGCTAAAAATGTAGATAGAATTTATACGCAGCAAAAAAAGCTTTTTGCATCAGGAGTAACCCGCGGGATTGATTTCCGTAAAAAACAATTACGGCTGTTGTTACAGGCTGTGCAGCAAAACGAACAAATCCTTACCGATGCCCTTTACAAAGATTTGAGAAAATCGGGATTTGAAAGTTATGGTACAGAAATCGGACCTGCTTTAAATGAGATCCGGTATGCACTCAGGCATCTTAAACAATGGATGCGCACGCGGCATGTTTCAACTCCCTTGATGTTTTTCCCCGGCTCAAGTAAAATAATACCGCAGCCTTTGGGAAATGTATTGTTAGTTGGCACCTGGAACTATCCCTTTTTGCTGATCATGCGCGCCCTGGTAAATGCAATTGCAGCGGGTAATACAGTAATTATGCGGCCTTCTGATGAAGCGCCATTTGTTACTGATATCATTGAAAAAATTATCACCGAAAATTTCAGTGAAGATTATATTGCTGTATTACAAATGTCGGGTCCATTGGTTTCTTCCGAATTGCTCGAAAAATATCATTTCGATCATGTTCATTTTACAGGAAGCAAGAAAATCGGGCGTATTATTATGGAAAAAGCAGCCGCTCATCTGAGCCCCGTAACATTAGAACTGGGTGGTAAAACGCCCTGCATAGTTGAAAAAGATGCTGACCTCGCGTTCGCTGCCCGTAAAATTGCCTGGAGCAAAACGTTAAATGCGGGGCAAACTTGTGTTGCACCCGACTATTTGCTCGTACATCATTCAGTGAAAGATGTTTTAGTGGAGAAACTGAAAAAAGAATTTCAGCAGATGTTTGGCGTTAATCCGCAGCTAAGTCCCGATTATCCGAGACTCATCAACTTAAAAAGATATTATGCGTTAAAGAAGATGGTAGATATGAGCAAGGTGGTTTACGGGGGACAATCAGATGAGGCCGATCAATTTATTGCTCCCACATTAATGGAAAATATTGTGCCTGAAGATGAGGTTATGCAGGAAGAAATATTTGGTCCGATTCTACCTGTTATTCCTTTCGAAACCAGGGAGGATGTTATTGAGTGGGTTAGCAGGCATCCATATCCGCTGTCACTATACGTATTTACCAAATCAAAATCAGCAGAAGATTTTTATATAGATAATATTCGTTTTGGTGGCGGTTGTGTAAACAATGGTATCATCCATTTGGGAAACCCTTCTCTTCCATTCGGTGGCACCGGATTCAGCGGAATAGGAGCATATCATGGGGAACACGGTTTTAACACTTTCACACATATGAAAGCTGTCATGCGAACACCAACATGGTTTGATGTACCGCTTTGGTATCCACCGTATAAAAATAATTTGAAATGGATAAAGCGAATTTTCAGATTTTAATATTGAAAATGTGAGAAACAGAATCAATGAAAAAATGGTTGCTTATTTCGCTTCTGATATTAATCTCATGCTGGATATATGTGGAAGTTGTAAACAGAAAAGGAAAGAATATGACGACAAAACAAAAGGTAATGAAAGCGGTTTATCCGCTGATCTCTTTTTTCAGCAATATAAAAGGAGGAGAAGGACAGATGAAAAAAAATGAACAGACTACCCCAATTGAACCATTTTACGACTTACAATTGACATTAAACAATGGAGGAACTATCCCCCTGTCAAAGTTTAAAGGTCAAAAGTTATTGTTGGTGAATACTGCAAGTAATTGCGGGCTAACGGGACAATACGAGGAATTACAGGCTTTGTATGAAAAGTATAAAGGCAGGCTAACGATCATTGGGTTTCCGGCCAACGATTTTAAGGAACAGGAAAAAGGTAATGATGATGAAATTGCTCAGTTCTGTAAATTCAATTATGGAGTGTCGTTTCCCCTGGCATCTAAAAGCACTGTAGTAAAAAAAGAGGGGCAGAATCAGATATTTCAATGGCTCACCGACGAATCAAAAAATGGCTGGAACAATCAGCAACCCACCTGGAATTTCGCCAAGTACCTTATTGATGAAGATGGCAACCTTAAATATTATTTCGAACCAACATTGAGTCCGTTAAGTACAACAATTACTGCAGCGGTTGAAGAACAATAATTTTATATGCTGACACCCAATGATATTGAGAAATATTTTGTTGCCGAAAAACAAGCGGGACTGGTATTTTTAATCATCGGGATGATAGCGATTGTGTTGGGCCTTGTTTTCATTTTTGTGTTCAAAACCCCATTTTTCAAAGGTGCGGCCATTCCTTTAATAGTTATCGGATTGATCCAGGCAATTGCGGGCACCACCATTTTTCGGCGTAGTGATGGAGATCGCATCAGGAACGTTTACGCTTATAAAATGGATCCTTCATCATTAAGAGAGAAAGAGCTACCACGGATGAATACCGTAAATAAAAATTTTATGATGTTAAAAGTGGTTGAAATAATTATAATTATTGCTGCGCTTTTTTTGATATTTTATTTTCGTTCGAATCCAGATTATATTTTCTGGCATGGACTGGGGATTACATTATTTATGCAGGCATTGTTGATATTGGGCGCAGATATTATGGCCGAAACCAGAGCTCATTTATATACTGAGAAACTAGCTGTATTTGTTGAAAATAATGGAACTGCTCAGCGGTGACCTGCACCTTATTTCCTTGATACGATAAAGGAATACCATTATCTTTAATTGATATGCTGTTGAGAGTTCCTGCCCATATTGTTTTTCTCCTATTTATTTTGTTGCCTTGTATATTAGCGGGACAGGGCAATGAATGGATTCAAAAATTAGCACCTCAATATTCAGTTAAACTTTCGCCGGAGATAAAGAAAATCAGCAGAAGCATAAAGAAAGATAATACGAATCAATATTTACTTGAGATCAGGGATACCGATGCTTTTTATCGTTACCTCCGTCAACATGCTTCAGACCTGATTGTAGTAAAGGAACCGCTTCCGGATTTTGTAATCGTTAGGTGTACACTTGAAATGCTTACCCAGGTGATAACGCAGGACTTCATCATTTTTGCAGACAAGGCTGTGCTTGTGCCCACAGTTGAAGGGTATGTAATCAGCCATGATTTATCCGTGAATGCGATCGATGCTGTACATCAACGCTATCCCGATGATAATGGTGAGATGGAAGTGATTTCCATAAAAGAAGATAAAATGGATAGCACTGACATTGATATTGTAAATCGCTTCGTTAAAACCGGAGTGGAATCAACAGTTGGCAGCACGCATGCTACTGCGATGACTACACTCGTGGCAGGAGGAGGAAATTCATCGTTCCGTGGCAGGGGAGTGGCATTAAAATCATTTTATGCTTCATCTGACTTTTCAGGTGCATTGCCCGACGTATCCACGGTGTACCGTTCAGCAGGTATCAACACGCAGAATCATTCATATGGAGTGGGCATTCAAAATTACTATGGCGCAAATGCAAAGGCATTTGACTTATCAGTTATTGATAATCCCACGTTAACGCATGTTTTTTCATCGGGAAATTCAGGATTTCTCAATGCAACAGATGGAGTGTATAGCGGTGTTAAGCATTTCGCCAACATTACGGGAAACATGAAAATGGCAAAAAATGCATTGGTGGTTGGTGCTATAGATTCAAACAGAGTAATACCTGATGCAAGCAGCAGGGGACCCGCTTACGATGGACGATTAAAACCAGACCTGGTGGCCTTTGCGGAAGATGGATCTTCCGGGTCTGCAGCTTTGGTATCTGGTGCCGCTGCTGTATTACAGAATGTATACAAAAAGAAGTTTGGTGTAAGTGCAGGCTCCGATATGATTCGCGCAGTATTAATAAACTCAGCAGAGGATGTTGGTAGAATGGGACCTGATTTCATTGCCGGGTATGGCAATATGAATCTATATAATGCAGTACAAACGGTTAAGGGCAACCGCATTTATAAGAATCGGATCATTCCATTTTCAGAGGATACATATTTGATATCATTACCTGCCAATACTGCAAATTTTAAAATTACACTTGTTTGGAATGATCCCGTGGCGGAAACACTGGCACCAACCTCTGTTATCAATAATCTCGATCTGACAATCGCACATACTGCTTCAGGCGAAATATTTCAGCCCTGGGTATTGAATATTTCTCCGCATGAAGACTCTTTATCATTACCTGCGAAACCGGGCCGCGATACGCTGAATAACACTGAACAGGTATCAGTTGAATTGCCCTTGGCAGGTGAATATTTTGTCAGCATAAAATCAGCGTCGCTCAAGGGGAATAACCAGGCCTACGCCCTGGCATGGCAATATGATAGCATGGGTACTTTTGAATGGATGTATCCGGCGGTAAATACAAAGCTTGAAGCCGGCAGGAAACATACAGTACGATGGAAAGCTGTTTTTACTATAAATACCAAAGGAATATTGGAATGGAGTACTGATAGTATCACATGGAATCTTATCAATAGCGATGTAGATGTCAATAGACAAAATACTGAATGGCAAATTCCAAATGTAATTACTCAGGGATGGATAAGAATGAAGGTTGGCGGGGAGATATTTTATTCAGAAAAATTTATTATCAACCCTTTGCCGGTAATGATGGTGGGTTATGTTTGTGATTCCACGCTACTGTACTGGAATAACCCAATGGACCATGAGCGGTGGAGTGTCTTTCAATTTGATGGCATTGGAATGTCCAAAATAAAAGAGACAAACGATACTTCCTTAACTATTCTTTCAGATCCCCTTACCTATTTTGCGCTTGCTCCTGTTATAGATGATAAGGATGGACTACGCGGCAGTGCGGAAAATACCAGTCAGTCAGGCATCGGATGTTATATAAATAATTTTCTGACAGACCTGATAGATGATCAGAAAGTAAGAATCCGGATAAGCCTGGGTACTATATACAACGTTAAAGAAGTGGTGATTGAAAAAATTGGTAATGAAGTAAAAGAGATTTTCAGAACTGCAAATATCACAGATAATTATGATGTTACTGATTTTGAGCTAACCCCTGGAATAAATGCCTATAGGTTAAAAATTATTCTTACTGATGGAATAGTTGTTTATGCTGCCATTAATAACGTTTATTATACTGCATCGAAAATCTACGTAATCTTTCCTGTTCCAGCAGTACGCGGCACTGTTATAAAACTGTTACAGAAAGAGGCGAAGGAAATTAGTGTTGACATTATTGATGTGACCGGAAGATGGATACGAAATTATTTATTTCAGGACACGGTAAATGAAATTCCCACCGGGTTGCTGAATAGTGGCGTGTATGTATTAAGAATCAAAGATGAAAAAGGACTTGTCATTTTATCCAAATTAATAATCCAGTAGTAGATTCAATGGATTCCTTTTTTAATATTACCCAGTTACCAATATTTTGTAATTGCTAAATCGATGAGTTTTGATTTTCTGCAACAACGGTGCAATTAAAAATTTTGCAAGGTTGGGTTGAACAGATATTTAGATTTAACTTTTAGCCTGTAACTATTTATCGGTCAACAAAATTGATTTATGAGAAAACTTTATCCGTTATTCTTAGGAATGGGCCTCAGTGTTTTATTGTATTCATGTAGTAAAGACAAAACTTCTGAACCACTTGCTGAAGAGCCTGTAACGCAGGATGTTTTGACCCGGATTTCTGCTAAAGGGTTCAGCAACAAAGAAGTTAGCCGAACGGAAGGCGGCTATATCGTTGAAGGAGATATTTTCCTTTCTGATCAGGAGTTAAAAAGCAATGTTCCCTGGCAGACATTGGAAATTGCAACGGAGCAGTACCGGACCAATAATCTGGTAAGTGTTACCGGCGCAACAAGAACGATAACACTATCAGTTTCCAGCAAATTGCCGTCAGCATATGTAGCTGCCGTTGACGAAGTGGTAAACCGGTATAATGCACAGAATCTTACGCTTCGTTTTTCACGGGTAAATTCCGGCGGTAATATTGTTTTTGACCGTTCAAATCGGGGAGCGCAATATCTTGCCTCTGCAGGTTTCCCAACATCAACGGGTAGCCCGCACAACAGAGTGATCGTCAACAGTTATTACCTTGGAAACAATCCTGGTACAGCATATCTGGCAACCATCCTTGCACATGAGGTGGGACATTGCATCGGATTCCGTCATACTGACTATATGGATAGAAGCTACAGCTGTGGTGGGGGAACTGCGAATGAAGGAGCAAGTACTGTTGGAGCTGTTTTAATACCCGGTACACCCTCAGAGCCTGACGCTAACTCATGGATGCTGGCTTGTATTGGTACAGGTGTAAACAGGCCATTTAATTCTAACGACAGAACAGCATTGAATTACTTATATTAATACAGAAGATACTGATTAAGCCCGTAAGCTTAAGCAGCAGAAGCCGTCCCGTCTTTGGCGAGGCGGCTTTCTCTATTCGCTGCATGAATAAAAAAAATGATTTTTGTTAAACAGAATCTGCCGTTTATTAAATGGATACAATTATTCATTAATGTGGATTAATTTATACTTAACCTATATTGTTTTTTAGTAATTTGGCTTGGTAAGCGACCTTCTTTATCCTGCTTTTTTCCATAGAAAAAAATTCCCAAAACTATTTTGTAATAAGTTGTATGCTTATTACAGGTTACCAATTAATGCTTAAAATATGCGTGATCAGAACGTTATTTTAGTGAATGAGAAAGATGAGGAAGTTGGCACTATGGAGAAAATGGAAGCACACCGGAAAGCTTTACTGCATCGTGCATTCAGCGTGTTTATTTTTAATGGCAGAGGTGAAATGCTGTTACAACGCAGGGCATTAAAGAAATACCACTCGGGTGGGTTATGGACAAATGCATGCTGCAGCCATCCCCGTCCGGGAGAGCCTATCGCTGATGCTGCATCAAGAAGACTGAAAGAAGAGTTGGGATTCTTTACAACACTCAAGCCAGCCTTCCAGTTTGTATATCGGGCATCATTTGATAACGGCCTTACAGAATATGAATTTGATCATGTATTTATAGGAAAATATGAAGGCCTGGTACATCCTAACCCGGATGAAATAGGCGACTACTGCTATAAAAGCATGGATGAAATTAAATGGAGCCTCAGTTCACATCCACATAAGTATACCGAATGGTTTAAAATTGCATTTGAGAAACTTGAATATCATTTGCAAAAAGAACAGCTTGGGGTTGCAGGTTAACTAATTCCTATTTTCGCTGTTATTGCTTTTTCATGCAACAGAATAAAGTAAGTGTTATCGGCGCTGGTATTGGTGGCCTGGCAACTGCTATACGTTTAGCCTGCCGGGGATTTAATGTAACAGTGTTCGAAAAAAATGCTTCTGCCGGCGGCAAACTTTCTCTCATAGAAAAAAATGGATATCGCTTTGACGGCGGCCCATCTTTGTTTACTCAGCCTGAAAACATTACTGAACTTTTTGAGCTCGCCAAAGAACCATTGGAAAACTATATCAGTTGGAAAGCTGTCGGCTTAGCATGCCGCTATT
Source organism: Chitinophagales bacterium (assembly GCA_031425315.1). GTDB lineage: Bacteria > Bacteroidota > Bacteroidia > Chitinophagales > Chitinophagaceae > Pollutibacter. The sequence continues at coordinate 22,959 of JANPJC010000190.1, read as the reverse complement.
TTTTTGAAAACGGTAAAATTATAAATGCTTATACCAGTAAGGAAAAATTTTCAAAAGAATTGGAAGAAGTTGCCGGCGAAGATGCAAATGCATTGAAAAGTTACCTGGCAGAATCTGCTGATGTTTTTGAAAATACAGCAACTATATTTCTTAATCATTCATTACATAAAGTCGGAACGTGGTTTAATAAGCGGATTTTTCCGGCACTCACTCACACAGGGTATCATCATTTATTTACGACGCTTAACGATTTTAATATACAACGGTTCAGGTCACCGGAAGCGGTACAGATTTTTAATCGCTTTGCTACATACAACGGAAGTAATCCATACAAGGCACCGGGTATGCTGAGCCTGATCCCGCATCTCGAACACAATGGCGGCGTTTATTATCCCGCTGGTGGTATGATCAGTATTGCAAATGCACTGTACAAACTTGCATTAAAAAAGGGTGTCACATTTCATTTAAATACTGCCATAGAAGAAATAAATCATAAAAATCATAACGTGACAGGTGTAACTGTTGCGGACAGTTTCTTCCCATCAGAAATTGTAGTGAGTAATGTTGATGCCTATTTCACATATCAGAAATTATTAAAGCAGGATGAAAAAGCTTCTGACGTTTTAAAACGCGAAAGAAGCAGCAGCGCATTGATCTTTTATTGGGGAATAAAAAAAGAGTTTCCTGCACTTTCTCTTCATAATATACTTTTCAGCAAAAACTACCGGGAAGAATTTGAACACCTGTTCGTTATAAAGAAAATGTATCAGGATCCCACCATCTATATTAACATTACTTCTAAAGAGGAGGCAGGTCACGCTCCGGACGGTTGCGAAAATTGGTTTGTAATGGTGAATGCCCCGGCCACAACCGGCCCGGTAAATGAAACCATTATTGCAACTACCAAGCAACAGGTATTGAACAAACTTAAAAGAATGCTGGGCGAAGACATCGAACCGCTGATAGAAGTAGAAGAAGTACTCACTCCATATGGAATCGAAACCCTTACCGACAGTTATATGGGATCGTTGTATGGTACGAGTTCAAACTCAAAGTGGGCCGCATTTTTAAGGCACCCTAATTTCAGTTCATCTATAAATGGGTTATACTTTACCGGCGGCAGTGTGCATCCCGGAGGTGGAATACCCTTGTGCTTTAAGAGCGCTAAAATTGTCGACGGTTTAATCCCTTCCTGATACTGCCGCAGTTCATCACAGGCTCTTTTGAATTTATGGTAAATTGTACCTTTCCGAAGATTTACCTTCAATTTAAATTATGCCTGTTATATGAAGATCATCTTTCTATTCTCCCTGTTACTATCAGCGCAAAGTTTATTTGCGCAACAGGATGCACGAAAACAATTACAAACCCGCTTTATAATGGTGGAAGATGGACAAACCATCGAGCTGGAGGAAGGGCGGTTTGAAATCGACGCCACGCTTTCGATAGAAGGAAAAAAGAACATTACCATTAAAGGGAAAGGTGCTGATAAAACCGTGCTTTCATTTAAAACACAGAAGACGGGCGCAGAAGGATTGCGTATATCAAATTGCAGTGACTTTGTTCTTGAATCTTTAAGTGTTGAAGATGCAAAAGGTGATTGTATAAAAGCTATGAATGTAAAAGGCATCACCTTCAGGAATGTGCATGCAAAATGGACGGGAAAGCTCAGCAAAAATAATGGCTCATATGCTATCTATCCTGTGTTGTGCGAAAATGTACTGATTGAAAATTGTGAGGCCCGAGGGGCCTCTGACGCCGGTATTTATGTTGGACAATCACAACATATAATCGTTCGGAAAAATAAAGCATACGAAAATGTTGCAGGGATCGAAATTGAAAATTCATTGTATGCGGACGTATACGAAAATGAGGCGTACGAAAACACAGGCGGCATTCTGGTTTTCGATCTGCCGGACCTTCAATTAAAAAGAGGCGGCTACTGCAGGGTCTTTAATAATGTGGTGAAAGAGAACAACACTAAGAATTTCGCGCCGAAAGGAAATATTGTTGCCAAAGTACCATTGGGAACAGGGATTCTTCTCCTTGCTTCAAATCAGGTTGAAGTTTTTGGAAACAGGATTATCAATAACAGAACGGTGGGAACCGGGATCATCAGTTACTTTATTACAGAGAATCCGGTAAAGGATAGCGCCTATTACCCATATCCAACCGGTATAAATATTCATGATAATGTTTACAGCCGTGAAAGAAAGAGAGCAACAATGAAAGGCAGAATGGGAAAACTCTATCGGTTTAAATTGAAGTTTGGCAAAAACGTACCTGATATTATTTTTGATGGCATCACCGATGAAAAGATAGTTACTGCAAATGGTTTGTATGCAAACGAAAAAAGAATCTGCATCCGCAATAATTCAGGGGCAGGCTATGCAAATCTCGACGCTTCCAATGATTTTAAGAATATCAGTCGTGATGCAGGAGCGATGGATTGTATACTAACATCATTACCTGCAGTAAAAACATGGTTACCCTGAACCTGATAAAGATTTTTTTGTTCAAGATCTATCTGTAATGAAGAAACTGATTTCCATTTCAACACTTGTGGTTTTATTAAGCGGTCTGATCGCGGGTGGAGTTGTGTCAGGTTCCAGGCCATACGATAAGTTATCTGATTACGGTTTTTTCAAAGGAGAATTGAAAAATCAGCAGCCCTCGGAAAATGTTCTTCCTTACAAATTAAGTACACCGCTATTTAGTGATTATGCTGAAAAACTAAGATTCATTTTTATACCGGAAGGAAGCAATGCGAAATATAATGACAGCACTGTATTCGATTTCCCCAAAGGAACTGTATTGATAAAAACATTTTATTATCCTGATGATTTCAGAAAACCGGCGGGTACAAAAAAAATTTTGGAAACAAGGTTGCTGATTCATAATGAGAATGGATGGAGCGCATTACCATATATCTGGAATGAGGAACAAACCGAAGCATTTGTGGATGTAGCCGGGGAAACAAAAAAGGTCAGCTATACAGATATAAACGGCAAAAAACAAAAACACGATTATGTTATTCCCAATCAAAACCAATGTAAGGGATGCCATAATAAATCAGAGGTGCTGATGCCCATTGGTCCGACCGCAAGACAACTAAACTTTGAAACATCATTCGGAAGTGAAACACTAAATCAATTGGTATTTTGGGCATCCAAAGGGAGATTGGTAAATCTACCTGACCTGTCCACCATACCGGCTGCTATCGCGTTTAATGACTCTTCTACGGGCAATATCAACCAGCGTGCAAGATTGTGGCTTGATATCAATTGCGGTCACTGTCATCGCCCAGCAGGCCCGGCCGGCACATCGGGTCTTTATCTTCACTATGATGAATCCGACCCGTTGCATTTGGGGGTTATGAAAACACCTGTTGCTGCAGGCAGAGGCTCTGGTAATTTAAAGTTTAATATTGTTCCAGGTAAGCCTGAGGAATCAATTTTATTATACAGAATGAAATCAACTGATCCCGGGGTGATGATGCCTGAATTAGGCCGAACAAAACCACATACAGAAGGTATTGCACTGATAAGGGAATGGATATCTTCATTGAAAACTGATCAACCTTAAAAAAAACGAGTTGGCTATTACCCCGGTAAAATCTCAGCAAATCAATCTGCAGAAAATCGCATTTTTTATAGCGCTTCTGATCCATTTTTCCGGACTTGTTGGAATGTTGTTTTTTAACCGCTCATGGTTCGTTGCCCTCACCCCTGTTAACCTGTTGATTATGGCGGTTTTGTTAGGGCTTACTCATCGAACAAGGTCTGGAAGTTTCTATGGATTTGTACTGTTATGCTGGTGTACGGGAATGCTTGTTGAAATAATTGGCGTTAACACAGGCTTATTGTTTGGTGAATATAATTATGGCGAAGTATTGGGACCCGGTTTTGCTGGTGTTCCCTTTCTTATCGGAGTTAACTGGTTCAGTATAATTTATAGCTCGGCAGCTATTGCGAATAAATTTTTGCCGCCGGTTGTTGCGAAAAATGCAGTAGTTAACAGGGGGCTGCAATCCAGGGATTTCGCAGTAAGTTTTGCGGGCGCAATGATGGCTACGTTTTTCGATTGGGTAATGGAACCCGTGGCTGTGAAGTTGGATTATTGGCAATGGAAACCTGACGGAAGTATTCCCTTGTATAATTATTTATGCTGGTTTGTCGTTAGCTTTTTTCTTCTTTTAATGTGCCAGCTCATCAAACTAAATATGACAAACCGTTTTGCGGTTCGGCTTTTCATTATACAATTAATATTCTTCATTTTACTTCGTTGGTTTCTGCCCAACTGAGTGATGGGCATAAAAAAAGGCAAACACATTAAACCATCTGAATTGTGTTTGCCTGAATTGAAAACCAACCGAATTATTTCTTCTGCAATAGTTTATTTAAGGCGAATAGTTTGTATTGATTGATAATATTCTCTTCTATAAAATAGTAGCCATATAATTCAGAAAATTGCATTTCAATTCTATGAATGTTTTCTCTACGTTTCTGATTCTTTCACGCAAAACATTTTGGCTTGAAACCGTATTAATAGCATGCGGATCTGATTCTATCTTCCTTTCTTTTACAAGATAAGTTTGCTGACGGGCAAGTTCTTTTTTCAGATCTCCCATGTACTTTTCCTGGATCTGCATTTCGTGTTTAAGAAAAGTGACATTAGCCAGCGTTTCTTCTCCCACTGATGATTTTTGCTGAATGACCTGACTAAGCATTTTTTCCAATGTTGGAATTTCCTGGCTCTGACGGGTGATCATGTCATCCCAGGCATCATTTTCTTTAATAAAAAGATCTACGATTCGGTTATCCATGGCAAGAGGTTTTTAGGTGCTTTGCACCGGTTTCAAAAAATTGGATGTTAATAAATGCCGCTTTTCAACGGCGTCAAATTTAAGTGCTAGTTCATCAGCTAGGGACGAAAAAAATCTAATGGGAGTTGGGGTTTAACGAAAATGCAGATGCTAAATTGTACAAAAATCTAAAAAATTATATAATATTTTTTTTAATTGCCTAAATTATTGACTGCTAAAACGTTTTTTTTAAAAAATTACTATTCTTTCTCAAACAGCCAACTTAAAGGATGGGGTTTAGCAGGCTGTAAACCAAATTTATGAATTGTATTCCGGATATGCAATACAGCCTCCTCGATAGAATCGGTAACAAGGAAAAGATTGAGATCTTCAGGAGAGATTGTTTTGTTTTCCATCATAATTGAAATATGGTCCAACATCTCTTTATGGTAATCTTTACAAAAAATGATTACAGGAAAGTCTTTGATCTTTTTAGTTTGAATCAGTGTCATTGCCTCGAACAGCTCGTCAAGCGTGCCAAATCCTCCGGGCATTATCACAAAAACAAAAGAGTACTTGACTAACAGGGTTTTACGAACAAAAAAATGCTTAAAGTTCACCCATTTATCCAGGTAGTCATTATGTTTTTGCTCATGAGGAAGTAAAATATTGCAGCCCACTGACTTGCCGCCTACATCTTTAGCTCCTCGGTTTGCAGCTTCCATTATGCCCGGACCACCACCTGTCATAATCGTATAACCCAGTTTGGCAATCTCTCCGGCCAGTTTACGGGTGAGCTGATAGTATGGGCTGTCTTCGCCGAATCGTGCCGAGCCGAATATGGTTACACACGGCCCTATAAAATGTAATGCCCTGAAACCAGCAATAAATTCGATAAAAACATCGAAAGCAAACTTAAAATCCGACCACCTGGACCTGGGGCCTTCCAGAAACTTAATTTCACTTTCTACAACCTGGTCCTTTTTCTCAATATTATCCATAGATGCCAAACTTAGCCGTTTTTTTGAAATAGCATGGAATCTGATCTCATACTTTCTTCACAATAACCGTACGACCTGCTGCCACGTTAACATGTAATGCCCGCAGGTGTTCAACTTTCTACATTCGCAGGTGTTTAGTTTTAAACCGTTAATTTTGATACCTCAAGCGACGTTTATAATGTATAAAATATGACCTGGTTGTACTTCATATTGATTATGATGCTGACTTTCGTGTTAATGGAAGCAGTAACCTGGGCCACTCATAAATGGGTGATGCACGGATTTTTGTGGGTGCTGCACAGAGATCACCATCAGGTTGAGCCTGGATTTTTTGAAAAGAATGATGCCTTTTTTATCATTTTTGCAATACCCAGTATGTTGTCAATTATACTGGGCAGTACCTACGGTGTGTGGTGGGTGACTGCGATCGGTTTGGGTGTAATGTGTTATGGCTTTGCTTATTTTCTGGTACACGATGTAATTATACATCAGCGATTTAAATGGTTCAGTAAAAGCAGGAATACATATGTGAGGGCAATCAAGTGGGCGCATAAAATGCATCACAAACATCTTAATAAACAAGATGGCGAAAGTTTTGGAATGCTTTACGTACATAAGAAATACTGGGAAAAAGTGCGGAGAGATAAACAACTCATGTCTGCCAAAAAAGTAGCATACGCTCCGGAACAGGATTAAACGCTAATATTCCGCGCTCAATAAAGCCCAACTCATCCAGGAATCCATTACATATGATTTTATAATAACCGGTGCAGGTTGCGCGGGATTAAGTCTTGCAGCTGCCTTGGTCAACGATTCATTTTTTAGCGATAAGAAGATTCTATTGATTGATAAAGAGCGCAAAAATAGCAACGACCGTACCTGGTGTTTTTGGGAGAAAGAAGAAGGGCTATTTGAAAAGATAGTATATAGAAAATGGGATAAAGTTTGGTTTTATAGCCCTCAATTTGAATCGCTGCTAAACCTTGATCCTTATCAATATAAAATGATACGAGGGATCGATTTCTACCGCTATTGTCAGCAGGTTATTGACGGTTCTCCGAATGTTCACCAGGTATATGTTCCCATAAATAAAATTGAAAACCATAGCACCGGCGTTCAGGTAGCAGCAGGTGATAAAATATATAACGGCCGATTCGTTTTTAACAGCATCCTGTTTCAGCCACCTACTCTGTCAAACGGTACCTTTCATTTGCTGCAGCACTTTATGGGTTGGGTGATTGAAACCCCGGACACTGCATTTAACCCCGGGGAGCCGGTTTTGATGGATTTCAGGCCGCATCAATCGAATGGAACAACCTTTGTATATGTAATGCCATTCAGTGAAACAAAAGCATTGGTGGAATACACTGTTTTTTCGCCTGAAATTTTATCCGCAGAAGTCTATCGGGGGGAGTTGAAAAAATATATGAGAGATAGTTTACAAATTCCCGCTTATGAAATTACCGAAGAAGAATTTGGCGTGATTCCAATGACAAATTTCAGGTTCAATCAAAAGCAGGGAAACATTCTGAATATTGGAACAGCGGGTGGACAAACAAAACCTTCTTCAGGTTACACATTCAGGTTTATTCAAAAACAAACAAGTCAGATCGTATCATCATTAAAAGAAAACCGACATCCGTTTAATTTAAAAAATCAGGGTGAGTCAAGATTCAGATGGTTCGATTCGGTGATGCTCAATATTCTTCAAAACAAAATACTCGAAGGCCGGGATGTTTTTGCTGATCTTTTCAGTAAGAATACTGCACCGGTAATCCTGGAGTTTTTGGATAATGAAACACAACCCATACAGGAACTTAAGATTATGAAATCTGTACCTGCCTGGCCTTTTATGAAAGCCGGCCTCACCGAATGGTTGAAATCGTTCAGGTAAATTTACTTCCCCTGCGCCTGCACATTAAGTTTGTTTTTCATTTCAACTGTAATCCTGTCCTGATGACGGAGCCTCTTGCAAAGAGTGCGCATAATTCCTTTCAACACATCTGTATTCGTCGACACCAGGTCATAAAATGGTTCCTGTTCGATTTTCAATAAAATACAATCAGTTGAAGTTGTGGCACTGGCAGATCGCGATTCGGAATCCAGTAAAGACAATTCCCCGAAAATTTCATTCTCAGACAATAACGCAAGCTGATGTTGTTCATCATGAATTGAAACTTTACCTGTATGAATAAAATACATGCAATGTCCCGCCTCTCCTTTTTTAAAGATCAATACATCCTGATCCAGTCTTATTTCCTGGCAAATGGATGCAATGTCTAATAGATCAGCTTCTCTGCAGTTATTAAAAATTTCCGAATTCTTCAACAATAATATTTTCTCAATGATCAGCATGTTATAATCCTCCCATATCTTTCAATACAAATTGCCTTGTTTCACTTACAATGATATGTTCTTCCTGTTCAGTATGCGTTTTCAGCATTTTCAAAAATGGAATTTGTTTCTCTTTCCAGGATGAATAAATACAATATGCCCGTGTCAGCGGCCTGAAAATAGCAGCTTCATCAAAAACAATTTTATTATAAAACTGACTGATATCCGCATTGGATCCGGTTTTTTTTGCCAGCGAAGGATCAAAAAGATAATTGAAAAGATAATTCAGGTCGCGGGCAGTTTTTTTAGGCAGTACAAGTTCCAGCATTTCCACCGCATTATATAATCTTGTATTTTCTTCGTGGTGAATCAGTTCAAGTATCCTGTTAAATTCAGCTTTATTATGTAAAAGTGCGCAGATTTTAAGCGCAGATATTACATCGTTTTTGATTTCTCCAACAATTGCATTTTTTATTCCTTCCTGGTGTATGGCTGTCGGGACTTCTACATAGTCGGTTATCTTCTGCTTTCCTGCTTTCAGAAACTGGTTTAATAATCTGTTCAATAATTCTGAATCATTATTGTGTTCACAAATAAAATCCTTGGTCCAGAGTGAATGAATAATATGTTCAGTATAAATCGACTTTGTCTTTAGATTATGCAGAAGGAAACGGGTGGAATATTGTCCCTTAACTTTTCCTGCGAGTTTTATACCCTCGTATTTAAAATGTTCGCGCTGATCTTCAGGTAATCCGTGAATATGATGAAAAAGTTCATCTCCATATTGAAGAAGGCCGTTTAATGCCAGGTATTTTTCTGAAGGATTATCGAGAAGGCCAAGTATATGCGGGAGCAGCTGTTTAATTTTTAATCTGCATGCAGCAATAATGGCGGCTCTTTTAACCCGGGGATCAGGATCATTAATCAGCAGGTTAATGGCCCCGGTGAACCTAACATTTTTAAGCTCCATTGTAATTTCCACAGCAAGCTCTCTTTCCTTTGGATCCGCAGAATGTATAAGGCTGTTTAAATCTTTACCGCCATGGTGCATTAAATCAAACTCTTTTTGATTGAGCAGGCTTGTGATAATCACCTTTCTTATCGGGTATTCGTATTCATGCACTTTATGCGCCACTTCAGTAAGAAAATCAACATCTTTCCTGATGAGTACAGAGAAAAGTTTTTGCCGGATATTTTCGTCAGGCTCTCTGTCTAACATATCGCGCAGCAATTGCATATTACTATTCTGTTTATTGCTGAGCTGCTCAACAACATAATATCTTACTTCCATTGCCGGATGTTGCAGTAAGCCTTCCAGGATGTTTTTGATATCAGGATATTGCGCATCTTCCAATAATTGCAATGCATAAATGGTTTCAGATGAATTACCGGATTTCACTTTTTCAACAAGTATTTCCACCGTGCCGGCATCCCTGATATGCGCATTGGAATCTGTATTGAATACACCTTTTTTTATTGAATCTCTTAAAGTTTTCAAATAGGCATTGCGAAGAAAAAATATTATTACTCCCCAGAGTAGCAAATTAACCAGCAGTAATTTTATTACCAGCAAAATCGAAATTTCAACACCCGTTTTATGCATTACTATTAATGAGAGTCCCACAATCAATAACGAAGGCGGCAGCATATAACCTTTCGAAATCAAATGGCCTTTTAACCTGAATTTTTCTTTTAATGGTTGAAAGAGGATGAAAAAAACAGGCTCCTGCATTGTAGACCTCAGTACCTCCGTAAGCAAGGTCATGAATCCAAATATGTACAAAGTGTAATAGCCAGACTCATCGTTGAAAAACAAAAGGATCAATGAGAAAAAAAGCAGGGTAATGGGTGTTATAAAAAGACAGGTAATAATTCCCAGTCTTTCTATCACTCTGCTGGAAAAAACCAGTTTAAGTATCAGCGCAACAAAACGGCCCACTGCAAAAAAGACTGCTACAAAAAAACCGACAGATTCAATATTGTTATACTTTCCTTTAACCTCTGTAAGGAATGTATAATCGACGAGGTTAAATACATTATAGCTGATCAATGACAGCATTGAGATGGCGAAAATGAGTTCTTTTTTAAAAACTGTACTGATAAGATCTTTTGATGGAGCGGCGGCCATCGGAATTTCATGATGTCCATGTGCGGCATGAGAATGGCCAGTATTTGTTTTTCCATGCAACTCTTTCCATCTCTTCTTTTTGGCGGCCTGGTTAAAAACAAAAAAGCCCGTAATCAATGCACCAATAGCAAACCAGATAAGATTGTTGATACCAAAAAGCGCCATTAGCGGCTTTGCAGCGAGGTATCCGATAAGCTTGGACGAAATATCGCCAGAGCCAACAATTGTGAAAATCCTTTTACTCTCCCTGATATTATACAATTGAGACACAAGTCCCCAAAAGGCATAACCGGAGATCATGTAGATCAAAATGGTCCACACCAATAAAATAAAAACAACGGTATGTTCGCTGCCACTAAAAAACCCCAGCCAGATCACGAATAATACCGTTGCATTAAATAGCAGTATGATTTTTAAAAGCTGAACTGCAGATAAAGCGTGTTCCAGTTTTTCGTAAATCACATTGATTATCAAAAGAGCAAAGGCAATTATGATATAAGCCTGCGGAATTTTATGAACATATAGTTTATTGATAAAATGCGAAAATGCAAGCACATTTATAAGGGCACTCGCTATACCAATAAAAAACTGAACCGTTAGCAGGTCGAAAACGTGCGGGAATTCTGATTTTTTAAGATTTAAAAGCCGGAGTGTACGATCTTTCATTCGAATAAATATACAAAATGCACCTAATTAATTGAGTTGAACCATAAGACACAAATGTTTAATCTGTCGCAAAGATTATATTATCAGACACTTGATATATCTCCGGACAATTTTTCTATAGATTCGTCCTGTCTCTATTGACTTATCCACATATTTGAAATAAATTTGTCTACCTTGGAAAAGGATTAAAATTAGATTCCTTCCATACTTCTTCCAGACACCACATTTTTCCAATTTCTCTATCGGAACCCCTTGAAAACAGTTTATCAGCGATCTTAGTGAGCTGTACTGAAGGGATGTATTTGTAATGCGCCTTATCAACTAATTATTTATGAGCCAGATTTTTTCCCGCAGGTGGTCTTTGAGGATATTCGCCTTTTTTCTAACGTTTATACTGTGCAGTGAGCAAAATGTCTATTCGCAACAAACAACAACAAAAATTGCAGATTATGTGATTTTTGGCGGATGGACTTCGGCTTCCGGTACCAATGCCGTAGATCTGGGTAATACCTCCACCATTTCCAACGGAGGTTTGGTTGGTAGCGTTCAGTCATTGAAATCCACAGGTTTATTAAATCTCACAGGAAGCATTTTCGCGAAAGGGAAAATTGATCTCGCCAGTTCGGCAACCATTTCGCAGCGGCTAAGTGCTGCGGGTACGGGTGGTACCGTATTCAAGGCGGGGTCTAATTTCAAACTGACCGGCAATGCAGACGTAAACGGCAATATTTCCATTGCTAAAAGCGGCAGCTCTATTGGCGGTAAAGTGGTTCAGCCCAATGGTGCAAATTACTTCGGGCCCACTCCGGCAGGAGGCTTTTCGACTACAGGCCTCGACCTTCCGGTGTTGCCATCAATGCCTGCAGTCACAAACTTTACTTCCTTTCCATATGGCACAGAAGTTATCAGTTCCAACCGAACAATTACACCAGGGAGATACAAACAGATCGATGTTAGAGGCGGCAGAACGGTTACATTCCGGGGAACAGGGGAATATGTGTTCATGGAAATTGACGTGACTGGCAATGATAATACTTTCATTTTTGATTTCCAGAACGACCCTACAGGAAAAATAATTCTCTATGTACATGAAGATGTTGAACTCTATAAATTAAAAATCCAGATTACAGGGGGGGGAAGTGCAGCAAGAATTTTTACAGAAGTGCATGGTAATGGTTCTTATAATTCCGACAGAACATCAGCTTTCAGACATGTGAACGGAACCTCAGGTTCCATGAATGGCCAGTGGCGCGGAACTGTTTTCGCTCCTTACGGAAATATACTGGTGGGATTCGGCCCTCAGAATTCTGATTATGAAGGCGCATTATGGAGCGGTAAACAGGTCATAGTCCAAAACAATCTGAAATTAAAATATGTTCCCCTTACAGAAAACTGCGTAACTCCAGATGCCAACGCCGGACCTGATAAAGAACTCAGTTGTACCGTTTCTACCATCGAATTATCGGGAAGCTCCCAAACTGCCAATGCACAATATCTGTGGACCACCACCAACGGAGTGATTCAATCCGGTGCCACTACGGCAAAACCTGTCGTATCAAAAGCCGGAACCTATACTTTAACCGTTACAAATACCAATGGTGGATGCACTAAAACTGACGAGGTTATTGTAACCTTCGATCCTTGTATTGAGCCAGGGGTTGAATCTGTTGCACCAAAGACAAACGATTTAATAGGAACAGAGTTAACGGCCCTCTCTCAAAATGGCAACTATGCACCGGAGCAGGGACTGTTTCAATTAAGGGAAAATAATACTAAAGTTTATATTGAAATCGTAAGCATTTCCGGACAAATATCAGCTGCCAGGATTTACGCACAGAGTTTGGGATTCAGTGATGAAATTACCAATCCTGACGGCTCATTAAAAATTACAGGGTTGTTCCCCGTTTCGAACCTGGCTGCTTTGAATACCCGTCCGGATATTATCCGACAGGTGTTTCCTTTGATTGCACCGATCCTGGAAAATGGAACCACCACCACCAAAGGTGATATCTCCATTGGATCAGATCTGGTAAGAAGCGGATATAACCTTGATGGTTCAGGAGTGAAAGTAGGTGTGCTTTCGGATAGTTATGCTACAATTGCCGGTAAAGCAGCACTGGATGTTCAGAACGGCGACCTGCCCGGTTTGAGTAATCCGTTTGGATTTAACGACCCGGTTGATTTGGTGCTTGATTATCCTTTTGGTCAACGTATAGACGAAGGCCGGGCAATGTTGCAGATCATACATGACATTGCTCCAAAAGCGAAACTTGCTTTCCGCACAGGATTTCTTAGTGCAGGAGATTTTGCAAACGGCATCAGGGCACTGAAAGCTGCGAATTGTAATATCATTGTTGATGACCTCACTTATGTAACAGAGCCTTTCTTTACAAAAGGTGTGGTGGCACAGGCGGTTGATGAAGTCAACAACCAGGGTGTAACCTATTTTACTTCAGCCGGGAACTTCGGTAAGAAATCATATACTTCAACTTTTACCGGCGCCGCAATTCCTGCAGCGTCCGGTATCACATCGGGTTTTGCGCATAATTTCGGATCCAACAAAGTGTTACAAAAAGTGAAGCTGAACAAGGCAGGCCCATATACTGTGGTACTGCAATGGGCTGATGATGTTTATTCTGTCGGTCAGAGTCCAACAGGTACCGTGCATGATATGGATATTTATTTGACAGATGACGATGGCAAAATTCTTTATGGATTTAACAGGAATAACATTGGTGGAGATCCGGTTGAAATATTAACCTTCCAGGTAACCGCACCTACCGAGGCCAACATCCTGATTGTAAACGCTCAGAGCAATGTACCTGTCAATTTTAAATATATTGTTTTCAGGGGTGATATGACCATCACAAATTCTGATGAAACAAACTACCCCGGTAGCTCAACCATTGTTGGACATGCCAATATTCCATCTGCGATAACCATTGGAGCGGTGCTGTATTCAAATACACCTAAATTTGGTGTGAACCCACCAACCATTGCTTCATTCTCTTCTGTAGGTGGTGGATTGCTGAACGGCACGGTTTCAAATAAACCCGATTTCACAGCACCTAACGGAGTTAATACCTCGGTTGACTTTCAATCGCAGGATATTGATGGGGATGGTATTCCTAATTTCTTTGGTACATCTGCAGCTGCACCTCATGCCGCAGCGATGGCAGCATTGTTGTACCAGGCAAGGGTTAAATTTGGATATGGCGTTCCGCAACCTTCAGATATCCGCACGCTGTTTACCAATTCAGCACTGGATATGGAGGCCCCCGGATTTGATTTCAGTTCCGGTAAAGGGTTCATACAGGCTGATGTTGCAGTTGCAGCTTTGCCTTCTTCGCCTAAACCGGTATTAAATGAACTGGTATTGCCGGAGGGTACAGCGATCACAATAAATGGATCTACGGTTCCCCTGTTGCTGACTATTACTGGTGAGTTCTTTACCCCTCAATCGGAGATTATTTTCAGAGACGACGCGTTGCCAACAACATTTGTTAGCAGCACTCAACTTACTGCAACTCTTCCACCTTTTACGGGGAATCCTGTAATAACTGTATCAACACCATCGCTGTCGCCCAGTCAACTTGATGGCGGTATTTCCAACTCACTCACTTTCCTTTCTATTCCTAAAAAGAATGTAGTGGTTACAGTGAACAGTGGTTCCAAGAAATTTGGGGAGATGGTGCCGGAGTTAACCGCATCAATTAAAATAAATGATCAAACACCTGAGGAAGCAGGCATTTCTCTTGCTTCTATTGGTTTAGATATAATGGAGTTGAAGTCTGCCGTAACCAGTCTTAGTCCCGTCGGTACTTATTTAATACAGGCTGTGAGAAGATTGGATCCGGAAGTTCCGGCTGACGCAGGTTTGCTTGACCTTTATAATTACACGTTTATTAATGGCGTTATGACCGTTGGCAAAATGCCGGTGAAAATAATTGCTGAAAATAAAACGGTGGTTTATGGAGCTGATCTGAAAACCATCAATTACAGCTTTGAATTTGATGACAGCAAAATGACTTCTGCTGATAAAACAGCATTTCTTAATCTGATTACAACAGAATACGAGGCTGGTTTGCAGAAAAACGTACTTGCTCTTGTGGATGCTAAATACACCCCGGATGTAACACTTAATGCAGCTGATCTGCAAAACCTTGGACTGCTTGTGAGTAATAGGGCCATTGAAAACGGTGTTCCTTTTATTAACGGTGTTCCATTTATAAATGGGGTTCCATCGGGCAGTGAAAGTATTGCCACCACATTTGTAAATATTAATCCGCAAAGCATACTGGATTACAGAAATAATCCATCAGGGGGCATTTTACAAAATGGCGTTCCGTTTATAAACGGCCAGCCATTGATTAACGGTCAGCCATATATTAACAAAACCGCCCTGGTGAATACAATCAAACTCATCAATGGCGAAGCGACTGTTAACGGAGTTCCTTTCATCAATGGTGTTCCATTTATTAATGGTGTGCCGTACATCAATGGCGTTCCATTTATAAATAAAGCGGGTTATGAACTGATCAATGGCGTTCCTTATATAAATGGGGTTCCATATATCAATAGTGGATTTGAACTAATCAATGGCGTTCCTTACATCAACGGACAACCGTATGTGAATGGCGGGTTCACCCTGGTTAACGGCGTTCCATTTATCAACGGTATTCCATTTATAAATAGCGGAGAAGCATATTTCATTAATGGTGTTCCATTTGTAAATGAAGCTGGCCTATACCTTATTAACGGTGTGCCATATATTAACAGCGGATTTACGGTACAAAATGGCGTCCCTTATATCAATGGCGTCCCTTACATCAACAGTGCCTTCACATTGATCAATGGCGTTCCGTTTATCAATGGTATTCCGTTTATAAACTCGGGTATTGAACTTGTAAACGGTATTCCTTTTATCAATGGCGTTCCATTTATTAACAATGCAAATGGATTCAGCACAGTGAATGGGGTGCCTTATATCAATGGCGTCCCTTATATCAACGGTGCGATACAGTTAGAAAACGGCGTTCCATATATCAATGGTGTGCCTTATATCAATGGAAGTACCATTACATTGCAGAACGGTGTTCCATATATCAACGGCGTTCCTTTTATAAACAGTGAAAATGCATCACTGATCAATGGCGTTCCATTTATCAATACCACTTCTGAACTGGTGACAATAATTGATGAAAACGATCTGACTTTGGGTGATAATAGTCTTGTGTTGACCTCTGTTTCAGGCATTACAGGTATTGGAGCAGGCAATCATTTTATCATCCCTGGTGGTTTCTCTCCAACGGGAATACTCAATGGTAATATCGAAACGTCATACGGTTTAGGTAACCTCGAAATCACGCCGACGGTGCTCAAAATCAAAGCTGATGACAATCAGATGAGCTATGGAGAAACGCTTCCCACATTTACATCAACACTGGAAGGTGTTCTATATGGAGAAGACGCATCATCTATTTTCACCGGTCCCGTTACCTATTCACTTCAAAACAGTAATGGACAAACGTTAACCAATCCAACTGCCGGGGTGGTGAAAATTGTTCCTGCAGCTACATTGAAAACTCCTGCAAATTACACTCTGGAGATTGTGCCTGGTAACCTTACAGTTGGAAAAGCAACATTGACAGTTAAAGCGAATAATGTGTCGAGAGTATATGGCGATCCGAATCCGGAGTTGACTTTTGTTTACGAAGGATTTAAATATACTGATGATGCAACTGCAGTTCAGGAGGCTCCGGTGGCATCAAGTTCAGCAGACCAAACTTCGGATGCAGGCATTTATCCGATAACGTTAAGTGGAGGATCGTCGACAAATTATACCTTGTCATTTGTGCCTGGCCAACTGACTGTCACCAAGGCATCACTGATTGTACAGGCCGATGTGCAGTACATCTATAATGGCGACAAACTTCCAGCATTTACTTCCACTTATATTACATTCAAAAATAATGACCAGTCTACAATCACCTCCGGTCCGGTTTATCAACTTGACAGAGTTTGGAAAGGTGAGCTGGGGGATTATATCATCACTCCTTCAAGTTTGGTATTTAGTAAATCTACCAACTACGACGTGAGTTATCAAACCGGAATGCTGTATGTGATGCCAAAATCGGGTGCCAACAATATCTCCATCATGTCAATTTGTATAGTTAACAGAGGAACGGTTGGCGCAGATGGATTCCAATATGTGGCGAGGTTTACATATATAAATGACAATGTCAAAAATATCTATGTTCCAATAGGTGAAGATAACAATCTTGTCAGTGTGAGTGGCTCCACTGGATTTACCAGTCAGCCGCCAGTGTTGTTCCCTCCAGGTACCCACAGTTTTGACATACCATTTAACGGTCAGAAACTAACCTGGACGATCAGGTCATATAATAATGGGTCCAAGAAAACGGTAACCGGAAATGCAATATTGAATACTACAGCGATCTGTTCTTCAAGCTCCAGTCGTGTGGCATCTGGTACCTCGTCTTCAGTTGATGCTTCGGAATTAAGAATAAACAATCTTAAGCCAGGTTTGACCCTGTATCCAAATCCGGTGTATAACAGATTAATCATCAGCAGCGACAGAGAATATATCAACGCTGCGGGAATAATCCTGATGGATGTTACCGGTAAACAATTGACATTGTCGGGTGTGCGCCAGATTATGGGCACTCAGATTGAAATCAATACAAGTGGTTTACCTGGCGGTACATACTTTATAAGGGTGCGCAAGGGTGAACAATATGAAGTAATGAAATTTGTGAAACAGTAATAAAAACATCAGGGGGGTGCATTGCATCCCCCTTTTTTTGGTTCAAATTGTAATATCCATTCGTATATTTAGGATGTTTAACTGGCCAAAACAAATTGAGAATGAGGGCAAAAGCCTTAATTATTATTGTCTGTACTATTCTGGTGCTTACGGCCGGTGCGCAAAATAACACAGCTGATAGTTTAAAGGCCCTTTTATCAAAGTCAGATCAGGATACCGCAAAAATTGAACTCCAGTTACAGATCAGCAGGGCTTACTTTAATTCTTCATGGAGCGAAGTGATCCGTTACAGCAACGATGCTGCTTTGCTTTCAGCGGAACTGAAATATCCAAAAGGTGAAGCATTAGCTTTCAAAAATATTGGTGTGGCACATTATTTTCAGGGCAATCCGCTTGAGGCGGTTCAAGCCTGGCAAAAATCACTTACCCTTTACCGCGAGATAGATGATAAACAGGGTGAAGCCAACATCCTCAGTAATCTCGGAGGCGTGTATGTACTAAGTGATGAATCCAAGGCGCTCGATTATTATTTGAGATCACTCCGGTTGGCCGAACAGATCAAAGACAGCTTCAGAATTGCCACACTGAATAATAATATCGGCGCACTTTACGACAAAAAAACTGCAACAATTGATAAGGCAGTTGAAAATTACCGGAAGGCGATTGAAGTGTCGGAGAAAAATAATTATCCTGAAG
The DNA here is from genome assembly GCA_031425315.1 of Chitinophagales bacterium. Classification (GTDB taxonomy): domain Bacteria; phylum Bacteroidota; class Bacteroidia; order Chitinophagales; family Chitinophagaceae; genus Pollutibacter. Next base: position 4,543 of record JANPJC010000190.1, on the reverse strand, counting down.
CTTTGGGTATGGCGACAGGAAATATTGGCGAGATATACGTCAAGAAAAATAAATTCGATTCTGCTCTATACTACCTGAGGATCGGAGAAAAAAATCTTCAGGGTAAAACCAATCTTCCTCTGGCACTTAATAATATCGGTAAGTTGTTTCTCAAAAGAGAAAATTACCCTTACGCTTTTGACTATCACAAGCGCGCATTAGACGAAGCATCGAAAGCCAATAACAAATTATATATCATGGGGGCGTTGCTGGGTATAGCAGATACCTATTCTAAACAGCAGCAATACGCCAATGCATTGGAATCTTATAAAAAAGCGGAAGTTGTTGCCCTTGAATTAAACAGCAATGATGAATTGAGACAGTGTTATGAAGGCATGTCAGCAGTTTACAATAAACTCGGCGATTTTCGAAATGCCTACGACTACCAGGTTAAACTCACCGGCGTAAGAGAAAAAATCTATAACGAACAAACCGATAATAAGCTCTCTAACCTGCGTTTTGATTTCGACCTGCAGAATAAAGAGAACCAGATCAGCCTTTTGTCGAGGGACAAAACCTTGCAGGAGCTTGAGCTTAACAGGCAAAAATTCGCCAAGAATGCACTGATTGTTGGTATGGTGCTTGTATCATTGATTATATTCATTTTGTATCGTGACTACCGTACAAAAGCCAAAGTGAATCGTTTACTGGATAGCCAGAAAGCTGAAATTGAAACGCTCCTGTCTAACATTCTTCCGATGGAAGTTGCGAAAGAACTACAGATAAATGGTACCGCCACGCCACGGTATTATGAAAGTGTATCGGTATTATTTACGGATTTCAAAAGTTTTACAACCATAGCAGATCACATGTCGCCACAGCAGGTGGTGGCCGAGTTAAATACCTGTTTTATTGCTTTTGACAACATAGTGGAAAAGTATAAACTGGAAAAGATTAAAACAATAGGTGATGCATACATGTGTGCAGGTGGAATTCCGACACCATACAGTGACCACCTTTTAAACATGATTAAAGCTTCCAGGGAGATACTTGATTTTATAGAAAAAAGGAATGAAATAAGGGTTAATCGTGGATTGTTGCCCTGGGATGTAAGAATTGGTATACATATTGGACCAGTGGTTGCAGGTGTAGTGGGAAAGAAAAAATATGCTTATGATATCTGGGGGAGTACAGTGAATATTGCCAGCAGAATGGAGAGTAATGGTGAGCCTGGTCAGATTAATCTGTCAGAAACAACATATTTGCTCATAAAGGATATCTATCATTGTACTTACCGGGGTAAGATATATGCGAAAAATGTGGGTGAGATCGATATGTATTTTCTGGGTGCCGAAAAAACCGAGCTACAGGACCTGAAATCGGATAAATCCAGTCTCAAAGTTTAAACCCTAAAGATACTTATTGGATATTTGTTTTATATTATTTACGTTTGATAAGAAGAATATTAAAGAAAAGCAGGTATGCATCAACGGATGGAAAGGATTTGATAAAATCGGTTGCTAGCAAAAAATATTGAATATTTGATTTTTTTCTCATGACTGTAGATGAATTTGGTAAAATAAAAAATGCTGTGTTGTTGAAGCTGAAGGATTTGCATCCCAGCCTGACCTATCATAGTATGGGCCACACGCTTGATGTGTTGGAACAATGTATCCGCATTGCCGGCGCAGAAGGTATTACAGATGAACATGAGATTTTTCTATTAAAAGTTGCCGCTCTCTATCACGACACCGGATTTCTGTTAGTTTACCGCCAGCACGAAGAAGAAGGATGCAAAATATTTCTGGAAGATGCACACCTTTTTGGCTTAACTGAAGCAGATCAGCAAAAAATTACACGACTGATAATGGTTACCCAGTTGCCACAAACGCCCATGAACATCATGGAGAAAATAATTTGTGATGCAGACCTTGATTACCTTGGGAGAGACGATTTTTTTGAAATTGCTGATAACCTGAGAAGGGAATTTCTTTGGTATAATATCGTTGCTGATAATACGGCGTGGGAAAATCTGCAATATAAATTTTTGATGCAGCATGCTTATCATACCGAATCTTCAAGACTTCTACGGGAGCCGATTAAACAACAACACATTGCACGCATCCGTCACGATGAAGTGGCATAATTTTCTATCTCTATTCTTACTCCATATTCTCCAGCATTTTTATCGCCTTCAGCATATTTATTCCTTTTCCTAATACGGGTTTAAAAATATCGCCTACATCTTTTATGCGGTCGGGAGTATTTTTGATGTTAAAATCTGAAATAGATAAGCCTTTTTTTACCTCTTCCCAATGTAGGGGTACAGATACTGTAGCGCCTGGTTTGGGCCTCACAGAATAAACGGATGCAAGTGTAGCCTGTGGCCGGTTTTGTAAAAAATCTATATAAATTTTTCCTTTTCTTTTTGCGGTTGCCCTCTCTATGCTTGTAATATCCGGCAGTTGATGTTGAACCAGTGTGGCAATAATCCGCGCAAATTCTTTTGACTCCTCGTAAGTGTATTTCCCTTTTAATGGAATATATATGTGGAGCCCTGTTGAACCGGAAGTTTTGCAATAGCCATCAATATTTGCTGCGTCGAGTATTTGTTTTGTTACGAGCGCTGTTTCTACCACCTGTGAGAAATCGTTTTTGTCGGGATCAAGATCTATCACGCACCAGTCAGGATGATCAGGATTGTCAACAGTGCTGCTCCACGGATTTATTTCAATACATCCTAAAGATGCCATCAACAACAAATCAGACTCCTTATTACACACCATAAAATTTTTACTTTTTCCTTCTGATGTGTATGGAAAAAGTTCAACCCACTCTGGTACTTTGCCCGTCATATCTTTCTGATAAAAACTCTCTCCGGTTATTCCATTGGGAAACCGGTTCAGCGATTGGGGTCTTTTTTTTATATATGGTAACATGATTTCTGCCACCTGGTAGTAATAGTTAATGAGATCACGTTTTGTATATTTTTCTTTTGGCCAATAAATTTTACTCAGGTTAGTAAATGTAATTTCATTGCCATTAATTTTCTTTTGCTGTTGTTTCTCTGTTGGATTCAATAAACTTTTTCTTTCCCCTATTTTTGTTGAATTGATTATTTTATTCGATTGAAGTACATTTTTCTTCAATGCAGATTTAACGGGGATAGCTTTTTCTTCTTTCACATCAATTGCTTTTTTGTCTTCTCTCATGCCTTCAAAAGATGGATGTCGCATAATACCATCGCTTGTTAACTCTGTATAGGATACTTCACATACAAGTTGAGGTTTTAGCCAGGTAACACTCGCCTGCGGCGGATTAGGTCTGAAACGGGAAGGTTTGTTTACATCAGGCTCTTCCGAAAACGGATTGGTTTTTTGGATAAGGGGTTTAAATTGCTTCATCATTGTTCGCTGTAAATTTTCGCTGAATCCCGTTCCAATTTTGCCGGTATAATGCAACTTACTTCCTTTAAATACTCCCACCAGCAACGAGCTAAACATTCGCGAGCTGCCATCATTTTGAGTGTATCCTCCAATCACCACTTCGTGACGCTGATTTAATTTAATTTTCAGCCATTCTTTTGAGCGGGCTCCAGGATGATAGCTGCTATCCGACTTTTTGGCCATAATCCCTTCAAGCTTCAGTTTTCCAGCGGCTTCATAAAATTCAGTACCACTGATGTCAAATGTTTGACTGATATGAATGCTTTCATTCTCTGTAATCGTTTCTTTCATAATTGCCTGGCGCTCGGTCAATGGAAGATGCATTAGTGAGTAACCATCTTTCCATAGTATATCAAATACATAGTATTGCAGCAGCCCATCTGCTTCACTCCGCCAGTTTTGTAGTTTGCCAAAATTTGAAATGCCATCTTCTGCTGCCACAATGATTTCACCATCTAATACAGCCTTAAGCCTTGTTGCTTTTAAAGCATCTGTCAGAGGATAAAATTTTTCGCTGAATGATTTATTATTTCTGGATTTTAACGAAACATTATTTTCATTAACATGTGCAATCGCACGATAGCCATCCCATTTTACTTCGTACTGCCAGCCCTCCTCGTCAAAAGGTTTGTCAACCAAACTGGCAAGCATAGGGGAAATAATCTGTGGAAATTTCGCTTTCTTACCTTTGTGTCCGGAAGTTTTTTCAACCTTTTTAGGAGAAGCTGATTTTTTCGCAGTGTCCGTTTTATTTGCACTATTGCGGGCATACACTTTTTCGGGAGATTTTTCCATTTCCTCAATTGTTTTACCTGATATTACAGATCGTCCAAAACGGGTAACATCAGTTTTCTTCGCATACTTATCTTTCACTTTCATCAGCAGCCATGAATTTTCTCCCTGGTAGGAAGATTTAACCAGTGCGAATTTTCCTTTTAGTTTTATTCCATGTAATTCAAATACCAGTTTGCCTTTGTTTAATTCCTGTGAAACATATTTTTGCCGGGATGTTTTGTTATTAAAAGTTTGCTCGTATGGTTCGTATGTTCCTTCGTCCCAAATAATTACAGTACCCCCGCCATACTCACCTTTTGGAATGGCACCTTCAAAGTTGCGGT
>JANPJC010000189.1:0-1735 GCA_031425315.1 Chitinophagales bacterium | reverse complement strand
TGCTATTTTGAAAAACATAGCATACAGGGGAGAGAAATCATTGGTTACTCATTTCAGTCCAATATTTTCTCCTTACCTATGTGGTGCAAAAGACCAGGCACTGCAGATGTTTTAGCTTTTGAAGTAAATGCGAACTAAATGGTCGACCCTCAAAAAGTCGATTTTTCGGTTTTGGGGAATAGTATCCCAGTAAGCATTTATAATAAATTTATAAATAAGTATCCAACGTCTGACTGCCTCTGTACGCCAGAGGTTCATTCGTCGCTTAAAGTTCATTGCGGCTGCGGCTAGAATCAAATTCATGTTGTCCCCTATTATCCCTTTGAGATAATTCCGGCATAAACGATAATCCTGTTTCAGGTGGCCGATGACGGGTTCTATAGCTGCTCTTCTACTATGTTTTTTTCTTTTGCTTCTGGTAATATTTTTATCAGGTACAGGAACACTTATGGTGGTAGATTTATACTGTTTTATTCCTTTATAACCTCTGTCCACAAATGCCTCTGTGGCTTCTTTTTCATTCAGCCTTTCGTATTGTTCCAATACATCAGGTATAGTCTTTGAGTCGTGCAATGTTTGGGTAAAATTATATGCCCCCACAATTATTCCCGTACGCTGATCAACGATAATAGAAGCCTTGCTGCCAAATTCATATTTCTTGTGCTCCTTGCCTTTTGAATAACATTTTACATCGGGTTCATGAAGACTATAAATTTTGTCGCTGTCACCACGGTTTTGAGAGAGTACTCTTTGAAATAATTTAAGAGCTGGCAGATAGGTTCCAAGCCTTTCCAGAGGTAGCTTTCGGGCAATCTCACGCACCAATCTCCCAGCTATGATCTGTATTTTCTTACTGGCTTTACGGGCGGCTTTAGCTCCGTTCCTTGTACGTTTAAAACGTTGTAAGTTCTTCAGCTTTTTCACTACTCTTATGTAGGACTGTCTGAGATCAATCGATTCTTTATCTGCTATTATCCAGCATTTTTTGATAATCTTTTTGTACAACTTATCATCAGTGGGATAAGTGATATTTTTCTCCTGCACCGTTGTATCAATACTCACCACAATATTCCCATCTTCAGGAGGTTCATTTACACGAATACTTTCCTTTAAAATTAGTTCCATCCCTGGTTCGCCTATGCGTAAACGAAAAGCTACTAACTCAGTGGGAACACAAGGAATGTTTGGCTGAAAATGTTGCTCTCCACTGAAATACTGAAAATAGATATTTTCGGACCAGTGTACCACCAGATTTTCGTCGCTCAAATTACGCAGATGTTTTAAGATCATAAGGGACACCATCAGCCGGATAGGCTTAGCAGGTTTACCCATTTTTTCACTGTAATGTTTTTTGAAAGCTTCGTCAAATACTGTCCAGTTGATCAAATTGGCCAACTGAAACAAGGGATGTTTTTGATCAAGTTGATCTGCCAGACCATGAAACAAGCCTAGCTGTGGCGAATGTTTTGGGGTAGAAAGCATATAGTAATTTGCAAGCTTTTCAGCTATTTTACTAATATCTTGCAAATAATCTTTTTGCAAACGTTGCCAAAACCCTTTAAAAACAGGCTTTCGCGATTTTTTAAGGGCCGACTAATTATCCCGTCTAAAACTGTGCGAGACTTGACCTATCTCTCGACTTTTAATTCATAATATCTCCGCGCGAATAAATTTCTTGCCTGAATTTTATATTATTAACCCATTAATCTTTTATGTCGAAATTTTTCGGGAGAAT
>JANPJC010000188.1:0-2217 GCA_031425315.1 Chitinophagales bacterium | reverse complement strand
GGCTGCTCTTCACCAATGTACACCCAGGCTTCTGCCATTGTGCTATCCAGCCTTACGCTATCTACTGAAGCGTTTTGAAACCCTCTTGTACGTAAAAATTCATGTAACGTATTTGTGTATTGGTAGCACTCATCGCGGTTTTTGAAACGGGTATTGATACCAAAATATTCCGCTTTAGCAGTCGTATCTTTATCAACGAAATGAATATGCAGCGGATAATAGTCCTGTGCTACCACGGTGGTTACCGAAGTACATAGAATGATCAGGAGGTAAGCGATACATTTAGCCACAGGCATTAATACAAAACTACATTGGTTCGATTAAACTGATAAGGAATTGGCAGGGATTTACATTCACATACCCTTTTGCAGGAAAGCCTGTCATTATTGCAACTTTCATTTTTCCACTTCTCTTCAGCTCAAAAACGGCTTTTTAACCGCTTTATTGAAAGAAATAGATCTGACACAGGGAAAGGGTGTAGAAAAAATTGAAACCATTTATTTTGGAGGAGGTACTCCATCGCTTTTGGAAGAACCTGAACTGGAGAGAATTCTTGTAAAACTTAAGCAATCATTTACCATAAGTCCAGTTGTGGAAATCACATTAGAAGCTAACCCGGATGATATTACCGCCACACAGGCCCAACAGTGGATAAAGAGGGGAATTAACAGATTAAGTATCGGCGTACAGTCATTCAGAGAAGCAGATCTCGCCTGGATGAACAGGGCTCACAATGCTGAACAGGCAAAAAAGAGTATTCAAATCATCACTGATGCCGGTTTTGATAATTTCAGTGTCGATCTCATTTTTGGAGTGCCTGGTTTGACTGATGATCACTGGCTGGAAAACATTTCAACTGCTATCGATTTTAAAGTACCTCACATTTCGGCATATGCATTGACTGTTGAACCACAAACAGCACTACAAAAAATGATTGCCCTGAATAAAAAAGAAGATGTGGACCCAGACCTTCAGGCAAGACAATACTTGCAATTAATGGCCGCAATGGAAGAAGCAGGATATGAGCATTATGAGATTTCAAGTTTTGCCTTACCGGGAGGTAGAAGCCGGCATAATTCCAGCTATTGGAAAGGCATACCTTATTTTGGTTTTGGACCGTCAGCGCATTCTTTTGATGGAGAAAACAGGAAATGGAATATCGCTAACAATGCGACCTATATTAGTTCTTTAGAGGCCAATATTATTCCGGCAGAGATTGAAGAAATAACGCCAATGATCAGAATGAATGAATACCTTATGACATCACTCCGGACAGCCGAGGGTATTGACTTTAATTATTTCAAACTTCAATGGGGCATTTCAGAAACGGAGAGTTTAAAAAAAGAATTATTGATTTTCCAAAACAGATTACAGGTATCCGTAACTGATACTCATGCAAAACTCACTACAGAAGGTAAATTATTTGCTGATGGTATTGCTGCTGCACTGTTCAGAACACCATCATAATGTTTGTATTTTATATCAGCGTTTCCTCTATTCTTTTGAAACCTTCTTCGGCAGATAATTTCTCCCACAATATTTTATAAATGGTTTCAGCGATAGGCATTTCTGCACGAAGTTCTTTATTGAGAATATAAATACATTGAGATGCATTATAACCTTCTGCAATCATATTTAATTCCAATTGCGCCGTTTTTACAGAATAACCTTTACCAATCATAGTACCGAAAGTCCGGTTGCGGCTGAATAGCGAATAGCAGGTTACCAGCAAATCGCCAAGGTAAACAGATGCAGCATAATTTGGTGATTTTTTGGGATGTGCCTGATCAGGCAAACTATGTATGCCCACTTCTACATTTCTTATACCCGAACGATGAAGAAATGCGGCCATTTCGTCAGCACAATTGGCTATCAAAACGCTTTGAAAATTATCGCCATACTCAAGCCCATGTGCAATCCCAGCGCCGAGGGCATAAATGTTTTTAAGTATTGCCGCATACTGTACACCATAAATATCAGTGTTCACCACAGTGTTGATATATGGAGTTTTAAAACAGTTTGCAATAGCTTCAGCTTCGGCTTCATCTATACCAGAAAATGTGAGGTAAGAAAGTTTTTCTGCAGCTACTTCTTCTGCATGACAGGGACCCATTACTGTAAAATAATTTTCCAACGGCAGTTGCCATTTCTGGATCAGGTAATCATTCATCAATTGATTTTCCTGTGGCAAAATGCCTTTTACTGCTGAAATAATTT
>JANPJC010000187.1:0-4266 GCA_031425315.1 Chitinophagales bacterium | reverse complement strand
GCAGTTCTTCCTTTAAGTCTTCTTTAACTTGAGCAATAATTTCATTAAGGTCAATGGTTTCAAACTTGCGTTCGGTTGTGCTGGTGCGTGAGTAGGCAAGTAGATCCTCAATGAGGGTTTGCATTCTTTTGGCCGCATCCTGCATTCGGTTAAACATATCTTTGCCATTGTCTGATAAATTGTTTTCTTCTTTCTCTTTAATGCGTGATGCAAAAGTTTGAATTTTACGTAAAGGTTCCTGCAAATCATGGCTTGAAATATAAGCGAATGATTCAAGTTCCTTATTCATTTTTTCAAGCTGATCGTTTTGGATTCTAAGTTTTTCTTCAGCTTTTTTTCTTACAGTAATATCCTGGTAAGACGTTACCGTAAAGCTTTCGGTGCCTATTCTTATTACTTCAAATGAAACTAGAGCAGGAAATTTTTCTCCATTTTTTCGGGTATAAAGTATTTCAAAGTCCTTCATATTTTCCGATTGGTTTAACTTTAAAAGAAGGGCTTCCGTTTCTTCTTTTGACAGTGCCTGAACTTCAGCAAGAGAACGGTTTTCATGAAGGTACCCGAATATCAAATCAATTACTCTTTTGTATTCTTCAGGATCTATCAAATTCAATTCCTCGGAAGAATTGCCGATTACTTCCTCTTTAGTGTAACCAAATGCATTGTAAAAAAGGGTATTGGCATATTTTATTTTATTAGTTTTTATTTCGGAAAGCGTCATGGGGTTTGGATTACTATCGAAAATTTTATAGAATCGTTCTTCACTAATTTTCAACTCTTCCTCATATTTTTTCTGCTCCGTTACATCCTGCGCTGTTCCCGACATTTTAGTAACATTTCCATCACCATCGGTAATTACTTTACCTGTTGCACTTATAATCCTAACATTTCCATCAGTAGCTTTTGTCTTATGGAAAAATCGGTAGGGCTGATGATCTTTAAATGCCTGTTGTACAATTCCGTTTACATATTGCCTGTCATCAGGATGAATATAATTGAGATAATTCTCATAGTCAGCTTCAAATTTCTGCGGTGCTAAGCCGAAAATCCTATAGAGTTCATCGGACCAATTTATTTTATTGGTAGGCACATCCCACTCCCAGCTCCCAATATGTGCCAGTTGCTGGGCTTCCATCAATTGGTTAGTCTTATTTTGGATGGTTTCTTCCGCCTCTTTGCGTATAGAAATGTCACGTAAAAACCCAATAAAAATATAGCGATCGTTTATTTTAGAGGTTGATATTTTTAGTTCAACAGGAAACTCACTGCCATTTTTCTTTAAAGCAGACAACTCTACAGGTTTATTGATTACTGGTCCTTCACCGGTTCGTAAAAAATGTTTCATTCCCATATAATGACCTTCGCGATAACGCTTCGGAATGATGGTTTCTGTCAGTGTTTTTTCTATCACCTCATGTTCTTTCCAACCAAAAATTAGTTCTGCTTCGCAATTCCAGCTCTTTATGATTCCCTCTTCATCAATTGAGATGATCGCATCAGGTGCGTGCTGAAGGATCGTTTGAATCCGTTCATTGCTTCGTTTCAGATTTTCACCTAATGTTTCCGAGAGTTCTATCTGTTCCTGTATTTCAGTTTTCGAACCTATCCACATTTTGGGGTTGCCTTTTTCATCCTTTGTTGCAGTTGCCCGAACAAGATGCCATAAATATTTTCCATCCTTACGCAGCAGTCGTGTTTTATTTTCAAAGTCCTCACCGGTATTAATTGAGTGCTCCCATTTCTGTTTTGTATGAGGCCAATCTTCCGGATGAATAATTTTTTTCCAGCCCCAATCTTTTAGTTCCTCAAATGTGAGCCCGGTATAGTCAAGCATTACCTGGTTAAAATAATTCCTGTTTCCATGCTCATCGGCAGTCCAAACTTTCTGTGGCATTCTTTCAGCCATTTGCTTAAATTGTTCTTCGGCTTCTTTTTGTTCAGTAATATCTGTATTGGTTCCTATCCATCGTATAATTTTCCCTTCTTCATTTGTGACTGGATACCCGCGGGTGAGAAACCACCTGAACTCACCATCATGCCTGCGAAGGGGAAAAGTGAGTTCAAACGTTTCGTTGGTATGCCATATTTTTTTTGATAGTTCAACTATGCGTTCTATATGGTCTGGGTGATGCACCTTTTGCCAGCCCCACCCTTGCATTTCTTCCAGGGTAAGCCCTGTATATTCTAACCATCTTTTATTATACCAGTATATCCATCCTTCGCCATCCGCAAGCCAGGCAAGGTTTTCCATATTGTCTGCCAGGGTACTGAACTGCTCTTCGCTTTCTTTTATTCTTTGCTCTGTTTTTATTCTTTCTGTAATGTCTATTGAAGTGCCTATGATTCCTGTAATGGTTTCCTTAGAATCTTTAATTGCCTCAATGTGTAGTGTGTAGTTGGCTTTTTTACCAGCAACTTCAATTTCTATATCACCGTTAAAAGCATTGCCTGTATCCAGTACCTTTTGCTTAATACTGGTTAATAATGCTGCAGATTTTGGTACATGCAAGTCTGTATCTGATTTTCCAATTATTTCATTTTGTTTAAAATCTGGATGGTGATTATATATCCAGGTATGTATTAAGTTTTTATCCTGGCTAAAAACTATTTGGTTACTGCCTGCCAATGCCAACCTGAAGAGAAGTTCGCTTTCTTCAGTTTTCTGAATTGTATTTTTCTGATCAGTAATATCCATGCATGAACTTATATACCCGGCAAACGAACCGTCAGTTCGGAAAAGAGGAGGCCCCTGCGCTAACAACCACCGGTATTCCCCATTTTTATCCAGCACCCGGAACTCTCCGGTAAAGGCAACTTTCTTTTTGAAAGCTTCGAGGTAAATATTTACATATCTTTCTTTGTCGTCCGGATGAACCAGATCAACCCAGCCAAACTTCAGCAGGTCATCCAAGGGTCGTCCGGTAAGGTTTACCCATGCCTTGTTAAAATAGGTGGCATTGCTGGTTTCATCACCAACTGCAATTAGCATATCCGAAGCCTCTGCCATGGTTCTAAAGCGTTCTTCGCTTTCTTTTAATTGGTTTGCAGATTTCTTTTTATCGGTTGTTTCAATTACAGTAACCAATACACCACCAACTTCACCATTGTCTTTTCTTATAGGACTATATGCAAAATCAAAATAACATTCTTCTACAAACCCGTTCCTGTTTAAGGGTAACATCAGATCAGGAAAACCAACAGCCTTCCCTTTCATCACGCCATCAAACATGGACTCTATGATGTGCCATATTTCTGAAAATGTTTCCCGTGTGCTGATACCCAATGCCTGGGGATGTTTAGTAGCTCCAAGGATGGGGCGATAACCATCATTGTAAAGCTGGAGGTATTCGTTGCCCCAGGCTATGTACATACCAAAGGGGTTATCGAGCATTACGGCAACCATGGTGCGCAGGCTTTGAGGCCATTCTGCAGGGTCGCCCAAAGCTGTTTTACTCCAGTCTTTTGCTCGTATCAGAGCACCCATTTCTCCACCTCCCCTAAGAAAATAATACTCAGAATTTTTATTGCTCATATAAACAGTACTTAGGGTTGAAGTATAAATTTATCTCTTGCAGGTTGGGTTAATTTTTTTTGTGATATGAATGTAACCGCTTCGAAGATTACTTTTTTTACTAGATTAAATTCGCCGGGCTTGCGAATGTAATAAAGAGCTCCTTTCTGGTACAATAAATCTACAACTTCCGTATTAAGAGAGGTGGAGTAGATAATTACAGGTACGTTCATTAATTTATTAATTCTTTTTATTTCTGATAAACATTCGAAACCGCTTTTTCGGGGCATGTTCAGGTCAAGAAAAAGAGCATCGGGTAGCAGAGTTTCTTTTGCAGAAAGCTGTTGCATCAGTTGCACCCCGTCATTTACAGTGGTGAGTTTTGCGGATATGGGTAGTTCCTCTAATGCTTCCTTAAAGAAAAAACAATCGTCCGTATCATCATCGGCAAGTAAAAGGTTGAGAGCGGTTGTAGACATTTTACAGATATAGATTTAAAATTATCCGAAAATTTTAAAAGGTAATGTTTCTGTTACAAAGTGGTTTCTGCCTTTGTTGTTGTTCCTCACCAACAACTCTTTTGTTAGGCTGGGTTTCCAGGTGAAGAACACCTGCCTTTAGATTTGCTTTATACTTTTATTAAATAATTATTACTATTACTATTAAGTTTCTTTTTGGTTCTTTTTCTTTGTGAAAAATTATAAAATGTTGATAACTGCAATCTTAATTACAAGAGGTGCACTAGAACACCTGCC
>JANPJC010000186.1:0-23175 GCA_031425315.1 Chitinophagales bacterium | reverse complement strand
CGTGCATTCGATATGCCGCCGCACAAACAAATGAGTTTGGTACAGATGTTACTTATCCGCGGATTAATTGCAAGCTTCTGGAAAAAGCCTTATAAACATGATTTAGTAAGATGGGGTACAGAACTACATGACAAATATATGCTGCCACATTTTGTACATGCCGATTTACAGGATGTGGTGAACGATTTAAATACTGCCGGTTATCCATTTAATATGAGTTGGTTTGAACCGTTTTTCGAATTCAGGTTCCCGCATTATGGCACTGTTGAATTGCAGGGAATGGAATTGGAAATAAGGATGGGCATCGAACCCTGGCATGTATTGGGAGAAGAAATGACCGGGACTGGTACCGCACGGTTTGTTGATTCATCTTTAGAACGGGTGCAGGTGAAATTAAAAGGCTTTAATGATTCAAGATATATGTTGCTCTGCAACGGCATTCGTGTGCCGTTAAGAACGACAGGTACAAAAGAAGAATTTGTTTGTGGTATCCGTTACCGTGCGTGGCAGCCACCTTCGGCATTGCATCCTACAATCGGCGTAGATACGCCGCTGGTTTTCGATATTGTTGATTCCTGGAACAGTCGTTCTATCGGAGGCTGTACCTATTATGTTGCGCATCCCGGCGGCAGAAGCTACAACACATTCCCGGTTAACAGCTATGAAGCCGAATCGCGTCGTATTAGTCGTTTTGGTACCATTTCGCATACACAGGATGTCCTTCGTCCGGAGCCCTACATTGCTAAAATTTCGCACTATATCGAACACAACCGCAAGCCGAAACATTTTGATGCACCGCAGGTGTATGTAAATAAGGAATATCCGAATACGTTGGATTTGAGGAAATGCAAGAGTAGTAGTAAGCAGTGAGCAGTGAGGAGTAAGCAGGGAGCAGCCGACTCCTGCGTGAATCGTCAATCGTGAAACGTGAATCGTGAAACGTGAATCGTGAATCGTGAATCGGAACAGCCCCCAAGAGGGTGAATGAGTGAATGGGTCAATGGGTGAATTCAAGACAAGTTCGAAGTAGGAAGTACGAAGTGCGAAGTGAACAGCCATTTCCTGCGTGAATCGTCAATCGTGAATCGTGAATGAACAGCCCCCAAGAGGGCGAATAAGTGAATGAGTCAATGAAAGGACAGCCAGCCCGATGAAAGATGCGCCTCCAATCATTTTACGTGTACCTCCTGTATTCCCTCTGTGATCTCCGCGTTTGCATTTGTTACCCAAAATCTACACCAACCTGTATTGGCTGTTTTGTCCCGGTAGGGACATCTGGTGGGTAGAAAAATAGCGCCGCCAGTGTCCCCGTCCCGGAGGGACGGTTGGTGCTTTTGGTGATTGCATTAAAAGAGTTTTACAAACATCAAAACAGGCCAACAGCTCTGGGTTAGAGATTGAAGCGGAAAGCCCGACACCTTAGGCCGCAACAACCTTATACAATCATGCTGAATTGGCGAAGGCGGAACGCCAAAAAACTGCGAATTGTGTATTGCTAAGGTGAAGGGTAACACCCACTTCCAACCGCACCATTGCCCCATTCAAAAACTACGTACTTATTGTAATAATTATAAGCACAATGTTTTTTATAAAAACTGCCAATACTGTCGCACATTGATTTTTCGAAAAGAACATAATAGTATTTCCCCATGTCGCGTCTTTGAAATCCAATTTTACATGGTTCTCCACTTTCAATCGAGATACAGTTTACTTTGCCAAGTTTTAGTTTTAAAGTTTCAAGTATATTTTGCGTCCAACCAATAGATGCAATTGCAGTTTTTACTTTCTTCGAATTTGTCTTTAAGTCCCATTCTAAAAACCCTGGATAAATTATTTCCTTTGTAATTGTATCAACATTATAAATGCCCAACCGGAAAAGGCGTGTATCGCCTTCAAACTCAATTTCAACGAATTTATTCCTTGGTACAACTGAATTAAAAAATGTCTTTAGTTCGGCTATCTGGTCTTTATAACTGTTATAGTTGTCAATCACGTCTTTATTACTATACTCTTTTTCAAGTTTACAAGAAAGGTCCATTGTAATAACTATAAAAAAGAATATGATTTTTAACATGGACCGATATTTGGACATAGTTGCTGCTAAGTTTGCTGAACTGGCTGTTTCCTGCTTACTCCTCACTGCTTACTACTTACCAACTCATGAATAAACTTCAACTTCTCCACCACCGGTTTTGAAATCACAAAAGGATAAAAATCTGCATGCCCCATGCTGCGGTTCAAACTGTTTACGGCATAACAAAGCGGTAACCACATCTGCACAATTTCATCAAAATCTTTCATCTGATATGGATCACGACGGATACTTGCATTAACGCTGTCTTCTGCCACTTCTGTAGGTCTGATACGCATACCAAATGAATAAGCCGTTTCCAGTGTATCCATCATATGCAGGTAATGCGACCATGTTTCGGCCCAGTCTTCCCAGGGATGTGATGTAGCATATGGTGAGATATAATTAAAACTCCAATCTGCAGACGCACCTGTTGCATAATAATTTTCTAATGCCCTGGCGTAATCCTGCTGTTCATCTCCAAAAAGATTTCGGAAAGCATAAAGCGAATTATTATTCTTAAAGAAAATATCCCAATAAAAATGTCCTGTTTCGTGTCTGAAATGTCCAAGCAATGTCCGGTATCCTTCTCCTAACGACAAACGGTTGCGCACTCTCACCGCATCATCTGCTTCCTCAATATTCAAAGTGATCAACCCGTTATCATGCCCGGTCAATATTCTTTTACCTGGTACAACATCCGCTACAAAATCAAATGCCAATACTTCAGGATCAAAAGTATTATTATCTGCAAAGGGTAAACGAAGTTTTAATAAAGAATAGATGAGCCTGTGTTTTGCCACTTCAATGTTTTTCCAGAGAAGGATATTATGATCGCTATTTAAGTCAGGTATAATTCTGTTCAGATCACAGGCAATGCAATAGGATGAACCTGAGTTAATGCCTACCAGCCAATTACATGCTCCATAAACGGCGTTACCACAAAATGAATAGTGATGATCAGGTTGCAGCAGATCAGCATAATATCCGCCATTATGTTCAATAGTAAGCAGCGATAACGATGAAGGATCAAATCCAACTGTACGCGCACAGTTCAGGCAAACTGTATTTTCAAAATAAAGGAGATTATTGCATCCTGAACAGGTAAATAGTTTCATGCTAAAGCTTTAGTCCGCGGTATTCAACAATTGTACCAGCAGCATGTTATCTTCAGCTTTCCCGCTTAACGTCAACGGCCACCTTGAGTTCGTGAGATCCGCTGCTGAGGATGATGCCCTTTAATGGTGCAATATCAGCATAATCCCTTCCCCAACCTATAGTGATATGCTGATCGCCGGGAATAAGGTTATTGGTCGGATCAAAATCAACCCATCCCATTTCAGGAATATACAAACTGAACCAGGCATGGGAGGCATCGGCACCTACCAGCTTCTCTTTACCCTTGGGAGATATCGTTTCAATATATCCGCTGATATACCGTACTGGCAAACCTACCGACCTTAAACATGCAATGGCCATATGTGCAAAATCCTGGCAAACACCTTTGCGTTCTTTCATCACCACAGTCAGTGGTGTGGCAATACTTGTTACGCCAGACTTAAATTCAAAATCATGATATATCCTCGACGTCAGTTCCCTCGCCGCCTCATACAACGAACGGTCTTTGCTGAATGACTGTAACGCATAGTCGTGAATGGCAGTGTTCCATACCGTCATCGGTGTCTGGAAAATATACTGACGAATCTCCGCGGATTCAGGATTAGCAAGGTTGAGATCTTTTTCTAATTCAATATAAGTGGATGAAGAAACAGGTAAAGCAGATAAAATTGATGCGGCGATTTTTTCAATAGTTGAAGTAACGTGTACTTCCAACTCATCATGGTCCTTATCAATGGAAAAATAGATCACTTTGTTGCCAAAAAAATCTACATACTGATTGAGCACATCCGGTTCAGGAAAAATTTTTACCGATGAAGAAATGCATACCTGTGTTGCAGTATCACGCGGAAGCAATCTCGCGATGTTATGACAAACACCGACAGACTCAAAATATTCATAAGCAGTTTTATGACTGATAGTATATTTCATTCTGTTTTACTCCTTATTGTTAACCCCCAACAATACTTCTTGCAGGTTGTTCATGTTTAAAAAATGCTTTCGACACAACAGGAGGAATACCCGAAAGCAATGCCCCCATATCGTTCAGAAAATCTTCGAGTGCAACAAAATTTCTAGTTTCCGGATCGGTTAAACATAATTCAGCTTTATCAACCGACGATATCAACTCATCCGCTTTTTCAATCAGGCGTTCATATTCAGTTTCTTTTATCCGCAGATGATTTTTGGGCAGATCTTTTAAATGGCCTTTCAATCGTTTCACCTGGTAAGTCAATGAACGTGGATTGTTGGGATCAAACAACATCAGGTCCAATACCAGCGATACCTGAATCGGCGAACGGTATTTATAACGGAAGTTGACAAGATTTTCATTGCTCATCAATACCGACTGCTGGAGATTATATTCCACCTGGGGATTAATGGTTTCTGTCATCGTTGCCTTCAGCATACTGATCAGCAAAAGACTTTGTTCAATCTTTCGTCCCATGTCGAGCATAATCCAACCCTGTTCCCTGGAAATACTTTCCCTGTTAAGACCGATAAAAGCTACCATGGAAGTGATGATATCATCCAGAGTTTGCAGCATACGCAGATGCCCGTGATGAAAGAGGGAAATCTCTTCATTAAATTTTTCATCAATACTTCTGATCACCCGCCAGGTATCTGTAGACCAGTGATCCCTCACTTCATGAATCGCTCTTTGAAAATAGACGAAATTATTTTTCAATCCGCCTGAACGATTATCATTAAAAAGCATGTCCTTCAACTCTTTCCACGGATCCGCAAATAATTCATCTGCATCTTCACCGGCAAATCCGGGATAACAATAACTATAATGCGTAAACGCTACGAGCAGGCTTCTTTCTGTTTGCACATTATTATAATTCTTAAGCTTATTACCTTCTGCCAGAAACTGCATCACTGTTCTCAAAAATCTTGCATTGCCTAAAATCCTTTCGGTATACCTGCCCACCCAAAACAAGTTTTCCGCAGCATGACTGGGCAGCATATTGCCATAGTTCGATTCTTTCACTTCCGACACTTCCCGCGAAACCATATTAAGTTTATCAGGTTCCGGCGTAATGATCCACGCATCTTTACTGAAGCCTCCCAATTGATTGGATATTAAAAAGTTTCCCGGCTCCGAAGAAGTCCGGCATAATCCACCGGCCATTGCCACATATTCATCCTCGTTGGCTACCAGGAAGCTCCTGAATAAAACTTTGCGCGGTTCGATATTGTCGCCAATTAATGAAGGGGTATATGAAATTTCTACTTTCTCCTGTCCCACATATAAGGCCGGGTTTGATTTTATTCTTTCTATCAATGCCGTCCGCTTTTCGGCTGTTAAAGATGCCCCATCGATAGAAGAACTGCCTGTAGAACTCCGATGAATTTTCTTTATGACTAATGCATCGAGATGCTCAATTACATAATTCATTTCTGCCGGCTGGCCACACCACCATGATGCGATGGTGGGAAGAATCAGGTCTTCATTGAGAAAATATCTTGAAATACTTTGTAAGAAAGGCATCAGTCCGGGGTTCTCCAGTATTCCGCTGCCTAATGGATTGGCCATTGTCACATTCCCTTTTCTGATGGCCTGTAATAAACCCGGAACACCTAACTGTGAGTCTTGCTTCAATTCTACGGGATCACAATACACATCATCTACGCGGCGGATGATCACGTCAACTTTTTCCAGACCACCCAGTGTTTTAAGCCAAACAAAATTATTTTTCACAACAAGATCATTGCCCTGCACAAGGGTGAAACCTAAGTGTGATGACAGGAAGCTATGTTCAAAATATGTTTCGTTATTTGAACCCGGAGTCAATATCACTATTCGGGGATCGGGGTTCTGGTGTGGTGCAATAGCAATTAAACCATTTCGAAGGGAAGTGAAATAAGGTGAAAGGTGCCTTACTTTGATACCTTCAAATAATTCAGGAATCACTCTCGTCATTGTTGTACGGTTCTCCAAAGCATAACCCGATCCGGAAGGTGCCTGTGTACGGTCGTTCACCACCCACATTTGTCCTGATGGTGCTCGGGCAATATCTGCAGAGTACAATATCAATTGCCTTTCGCCGGGTAATTGGATACCTGAACAACTTCTCAAAAATCCTGCATGGTTATATACGAGTTCTATAGGCAACAGTCCATTCCGGATCAGTTTCCTGTCGCCATAAATATCTTTTAAAATGAGATTGAGTAGTTCTGCTCTTTGCTTTAAACCGGCTTCCACATGTAACCAGGACGTTCGGTTGATCATGAAAGGAATGATATCCAGTTTCCATGGACGGTTTAATCCAGAAGGATCTCCATATATGTTATAGGTAACACCATTTTCCTTCAGCAGTCTGAAAATATCATTATTCCGCGCGATGATTTCTTCATCACCCAGATTTGTATACGTCTGAAAAAAAGTGTCCCAGTTGGCGTCGAGCCTGCCATCATCGCCTAATAAAACATTTAGTGCATGTTGATTTTTCAGGTATTCCTGAAATGGAGGGTGCGTGAAAATAGAAGGAAGCTGCAGCATATTTCGGCCGACGGTAACGCCAGGCCTTAAAAATACTAAAAAAAGCAGAAAGTAGTAAGCAGTGAGTAGTGAGCAGTAAGCAGTAAGCAGTGAGCAGTGAGCAGTGAGCAGTGAGCAGGGAACAGCCATTCACGTTTCACGATTCACGATTCACGCGGGCAACAGCTGTTCATTTCGCACTTCATACTTCCTACTTCGCACTTGTCTTGAATTCACTCATTGACACATTCACTCATTCACCTGATACGTAGCAATCGTTTATCCGAGATAGTTATTCTACTGATTGAGTGGCTTCGTCAATAGCATCCTGCCTGATTTGACGGAGTTTTTTCCCGTATGCAATTTTAGTGATGAGCGCAAACAAAACCGGTACAACAAAAATTGCCAGCGTTGTAGCAGATATCATTCCTCCAAATACTGTCCATCCAATGGTCTTGCGGCTTTCAGCTGCAGCGCCACTGGCAAACACGAGGGGCAATACTCCTAATATGAATGCCAGCGAAGTCATTATGATCGGCCTTAACCTTAACCTTACAGCCTCTAACGTTGCCGGAATAATTTCAACACCTCTGTCTACCCTTTCCTTTGCAAACTCCACAATCAAAATCGCATTTTTTGCAGACAAACCAATCAGGGTAATCAACCCGATTTGTGCGTAAATGTTATTACTGAGTGAAGGCAAAAATGTTAGTGTAAGTATGGATCCAAATGCGCCGATAGGTACTGCAAACAATACTGAGAAAGGAACCGACCAGCTTTCGTATAATGCTGCAAGAAACAGGAATACAAATACCAATGAGATCGCAAATATTGTTGATTGCTGGTCGCCCGCTGCAATTTCTTCGCGGCTCATCCCAGAGAATGTATAACCATATCCTGCAGGCAGGTTTGCAGCTTCTTCCTGTAATGCAGTAATGGCCTGGCCGCTGCTGTAACCCGGAGCCGGCGTGCCGTTTATTTCAATGGTGCGATAAAGATTATAGTGTGAAATCACAGAAGGCGCCTCAATCACTTTTGTAGTCACCAACGATCCCAACGGAATCATAGTGCCCTGTGAGTTCCTTACATAATATCTTTCCAGTTTATCAAGTGAACCCCTGAATGAACTATCAGCCTGCGACATTACCCTGAAATTTCTTCCATACAGATTAAAGTCATTTACATAGCTGCTACCCAGGTAATTTGAAAGTGTACTGAAAATTTCTGCGACATTCACTCCCAGCTTTTTTGCTTTTTCTTTATCAACATCCAATTGATAACTGGGTGTGCGGGCATTGAAAAAACTAAATGCTGTGCCAATCTCCGGACGCTTGGCCAGCTTGTCAAGAAATGCCCTGGATACCCTTTCAAACACCTGGATATCATCAGTACTACTGGTTTGCTGCAGTTCGAATGTAAAACCAGATGTAGCTCCTAACCCTGGAATAGCAGGAGGAGCGATCGGCAATATCCTTGCTTCTTTAATATCTGCAGTGATAGTGCGAATTTTTGCGATCACTGCCTGTACATGATGATCTTTGCCTTCGCGTTGCGACCATGGTTTGAGGTTAACGAAAATAGTTCCCACATTCGATTTGGAAGAAAAGCTCACAATATTCAAACCGGCCAATCCCCCTACCACATTCACTTCAGGCATCTTTTCGATGCGGCTCATCACTTCCTTGATCATTTCAATACTCCTGGTGGTGGAACTTGCTTCGGGTAATTCATATGTTACAAACATTCTTCCTTCATCTTCGATAGGAATAAAGCCTGATGCTTTTTGTTTGAAAAGAAAAAATAGCCCTACAAATAACACCGCGAGCATCACCAACACGTAAGGCGTCTTTTTAATCCATCCTGCAACGCCACGTGTATACCTGTCACTTAGTCTTTCAAATTTTGTATTGAATGATGCAAAGAATCTCTCCATGAAATTCCGTTTCGCATCTTTGTCTTTTGCAGGTTTCAGCATCAAAGTACATAATGCCGGTGTAAGAGACAGTGCAACAAAAGCAGAAATAATTACTGACACGGCAATGGTTATAGCGAACTGTTGATACAACCGGCCCACTATCCCCGGGATAAATCCAACCGGAACAAATACAGCTGCCAATATCAATGCAATTGCAATCACCGGACCCGAAATGTCCTTCATTGCTTTTCGCGTAGCGGCTATCGGCGACAATTTTTCGTGATCAATATTATGTTGAACCGCTTCCACCACCACAATCGCATCATCCACCACAATACCGATGGCCAGTACAAACGCAAAGAGCGTAAGTGTATTGATACTAAAACCAAGTGTGCTGAATATGATGAAGGTACCAATCAGCGAAACTGGAATTGCTAAAACAGGAATCAATGTGGCCCTCCAGCTCTGCAGAAAAAGAAATACAACCAATACTACAAGAATTAATGCTTCTATGAGCGTGGTGACTACCTCTTCAATTGAAACCTGTACAACAGTAGCCGTTTCAAGTGGTACGAGATAATCGACGTCTTTAGGAAAGCTTTTACGCATTTCATTTAAGGCGACATTGATGCCTTTGTAGGTTTCAAGTGCGTTAGCGCCAGGTGCCTGATAAATCAATACAAATGAAGCAGGCTTTCCACTTACAAAAGCATTCGCGGTATAATCAAATTTACCCAGTTCCACCCGTGCAACATCTTTCAGGTATACCACACTCCCATCGGCCGGCCTGCTGCGCACAATGATATTTTCAAACTGATCGATTGTGTTTATACGGCTGTTTGTTAATATACTATATTCAAATGCCTGCAATCCTGGCTGCGGATTACCACCCACTGTGCCGGCAGATATCTGGAGATTTTGTTCCTGCAATGCTGCATTAACTTCCTGTGGCGTCATTCCCAATGCAGCCATTTTTTCCGGATTATACCAAATGCGCATAGAGAAATTATCAGCCACCGCAAAAATATCACCAACACCTTTTACCCGCAACAATGCATCCCTGACATAAAGATTAACATAGTTGCCCACGTAAGTAGCATCGTGCGAACCGTTGGGCGAATAAAATGCAAGTACCATCATGATACTCGGATTTCTCTTTCTAACTGTAAGGCCCAACCGCTTCACCACATCCGGCAAGGACGGTTCCGCCACACTCACCCTGTTTTGTACATCGAGAGTTGCAATATCAATATTGGTACCTACTTCAAAATTGGCAGTAATGCTGCTCTGTCCGCTGCTAGTACTGTTAGAGGTCATGTAAGTCATACCGGGTGTACCATTCACCTGCGTTTCGATAGCAGTAGTGGTGGTTTGTTCAACAGTTTGTGCATCGGCGCCAATGAAATTACCCGATATAGAAACTGTTGGCGGAGAGATTTCGGGATACTGTGCAACCGGTAAGTTGATCAGTGAAATAAGGCCGACCAATACCAGCACCACTGAAATCACAATTGCTGTTACCGGTCGTTTTATAAAAGTTTCTGCTATCATATTATTTGATAAAATGCAGGCTGTAATAAATAATAATGTCTATTGCTGCGGCTTTGGTGCACCTGGTTGCGATATGTTCACAACAGCACCTTCGCGAAGATTCTGTATGCCCTGAATAACAATTTTTTCACCACCATTTAATCCTTCCTTCACAATTATATTTGCGCCAAGTTGCCGGCCTGGAGTAATTCTTTTTTGCGATACTTTATTGCTGTCACCCACCACATACACGAAATATTCACCAAGTAATTCGCTAACCGCTTTATATGGAACAACAACTGATGGCTTACCTGAATTATTAAGCACCCTCACTGTGGTATTCATTCCGGCACGCAGTAAATGATCGGTATTCGGGAATACCAGTCTTGTACGAAGTGTTCCGGTTTGCGGATCCACCGCGCGGTCAACAAACGAAAGTGATCCCGATTTTGGATATACATCAGTACCAAATGCGATTGTGAAAGTTGAATCTTTTGCAGCTGATTTTTTCGCCTGTAGTTGCGTAAAGCGATACACCTCATCCTGACTGATTGCGAAATCAACTGCCATCGGATCGTCAGTAGAAATGGTATTTAAGATTGTTTGACCCGCGATAACTGAAGTTCCTGAGCGCACCTGTGAAATACCAATGGTGCCGGTGAAAGGAGCAATGATAGTTGAAAAATTAACATTGGTCCCCACCGATCTCACATTGGCTTTTGCTGCATCCACCTGTTTTTTGGCAGCATCCAAAGCAGCATCGGCATAATCCACCTGTTGTTTGGCGATGGCATCTTTTTTATCGAGTTCGTGATAACGGTCAGCATCTTTCTGCGCTTTGACCAGGTTGGTTTCCTGAACAGCGAGGTTCGCCTGCGCCTGCTGTAAATTGGCGCTATATAGTTGTGCATCGATGGAATATAATCGCTGCCCTTTCTTTACTTTGTCGCCGTCTTTAAAATAAATGCCAGTAATGTATCCTGTTACCTGCGCCCGCAGTTCAGTTTGATTCACCGCTACAACGGTACCGGGGTATTCATCATAATAAACGGCAGGCGATAAAATCACTTCTTCCACTGTAACATTTACAGGAGGGGGAGGACCTGCAGGAGGTTTTTGCTGATTGCCACCGCAACCGGCGAATAATCCCCCCATGGATAGTAATCCTGTTATGAGTATAAGTTGGTATCGCATGTACGTGTTTACATTTTAAATTATTCAAAATTGATTTCACCCCTGCTCTTCAATACATCCAGTTTACTACTCAGCACTTCGTATAGTGCATTGAAATAAATAATCTGTGCTGTTCTTAAATCAGTTTCTGCTGTGATTACTTCCAGGTATGTTTTTACTCCTGAGCGATATTGAAGATTGATTACTTCGTATACCTCCTCGGCAAGAGCAATGTTTTCTTTGGTGGAAATAAAATAAGTAAGACTGGTTTTATAATTCGCTAAAGCCTGCTCGTACTCAGCATTAAAATTATTGACCAATCCCTCCATTGCATAATCAGTTCGTTTCAACTGCCACTCTGCTTCACGCACATTATACCTTCTTCTCAAACCCTGGAAGATGGGAAAGTTCAATGTGACGCCGGCAAAACTGCTTGGCACAGAAGAGTTATACAGTTTACTAAATTCGTTATTGAAATAGTTGAGATTATAAGCTGCATTAGCTGACAGCTCTGGAATATAACTCCACTTATTATATCGCAAATTAGCCTCCAGCAAAGATTTCTGAGTTTCCAGCTGACGATACTCCACTCTTTTGGTGTAATCATTACTCGTGACAGTATCCAGTTCTGTTTCATGAGTAAGACTTGCACTGTCGTACACTATTTCTATCGGGGCACCTTTCGGATAATTCATTAGCGAGCGCAGGAATTCTTTTTTCGCCCGCAGAGCTTCTTCATTGCCTCTTTTTGACGAACGTGAATTATTCAATGCAATCGTCGCTCTTTTGTAATCTGTTTTATCAACAATGCCGGCATCATATTGCGCCCTGGCATCATGCAGACTCTTTTCGAGACGGACAATATTTTCATCCACCACTTTTATTTGTTGTTCAGTCGCCAGTACATCATAAAATGCTTTGGATACATCCACAACCACATCTATTTTATTTGCTGTCGTTTGCTGACGTGCCTGCAACCTAATATCTTCACTTGTTCTTTTTGCGAGTAAAACATCTCTGCTAAAAACTGTCTGTGATAAAGTGAACTGTAATGCCGAAGAATTATTAACCCCAAACCTTACCAGGTTACCTCCGATGATGTTACCTGGAATCTGAAAATTGTGCTGGTAACCATAATTGAAATTGATTTGTGGAAACCAATCCGATAATCTTGATTTTATCTGCAGGTCTGTAATTGTTTCGTCGATCTGTGACTGCTTTATCACAGGCTGGTGCTTTAATGCATAGGCTACTATATTGGGCAAAGTGGCAGAAGAAAGCAAGCTGTCGCTTCTGTTTTGTTGCGCATTTGATTTGACCTGACAAAAAACAAATATTGCTATGGCCACGACCCTGCCAATTAAAAATACCCGGCTTCTTATTATCTCCATAATCTTAAAATGGTTCCGCACACGGAAAATAAAATCATTATTTCATCAGGCAATTCGTATTAATACAGTCACCCGAAAGGGTGCAAGGAAAGTAATGCGGAATGCAAATGTACTCACACCCCAATCAAAAAGTGCAAAAAAGATTTATACATTTGGTGCCATTAGTATATCAAAAAAGTAGCGGGAAGTAAATTTTAAATGAATTCAAATTAAACCGAGGATTAGCAAAATAAAATGAAGTGAAAAATTCGAATATTGAATAAAACATCAGAGTCTCGAAAGAGTCAGTCCTCCATCAACCATAAAAATCTGGCCTGTCGAATATGGGAAATTACCCTCCGCAATGGAAGCAACTGCTTTTCCAACATCATCCGGTAGCCCCCACCTTTTTTGTACCGTCAATCCCCCACCAATCAGGTTGTCATATTTTTCTTTAACGCCTGCTGTCATATCTGTAGCAATTATACCCGGTCGCACTTCGTAAACAGGAATATTAAATACCCCCAGTCTAACGGCAAAAAGCTGGGTCATCATACTCAATCCAGCCTTTGAAATACAGTATTCGCCCCGATTCACTGAAGCAACAGTTGCACTGATGGAACTGATATTGATAATAGCAGGATGATATTCCGGAGTTTGAGCTTGTTGGGTAATCATCCAGTTTGCCACTTTTTGCGTCAGGAAATAAGGTCCCCGCAGATTTACCGACATTACCTCGTCGAAGCTGCTTTCTGATGTCTCCAGAATATCTTTTCGTTCACGTGGCGCCATCCCGGCATTATTGACCAGCAAGTGTAACCGGCCAAACTTTTCTTTTATAATATTGATAATGATATCGCGCCCTTCAGTTGTAGAAATATTTGCCCTGCAATAAACAACCTCTGCTCCTGACTGCCGAAGATGGTCTAGTGCATCAATAACATCTTCCTCTGGGCGTACACCGTTTATTGCCAGATCGAAACCTTTTGCTGCCAGTGCAAGTGCAACTCCAAAACCAATACCACGACTTCCGCCGGTTATCAATGCAATCTTTTTCATGACACGATAATATTAAATTTTGTATCAACCACAATGCTGCGAATGCTTATCACTATCCAAGATCATTGATATCAACCCATGCTCTTTTTTGCCAGCTTTCGATGCCTTTCTCGGCAAGCTGTACACCTTTTGCTCCTTCTCTCAGATCCCATGGAAAGGGATCATCTTTTACAATATGACGAAGGAACAATTCCCATTGAATTTTAAATGCATTATCGTAATTCTCCTGCTCCGGCACCTTCGACCATCCATCAAAAAAATTAATTGGTTGCGCGATATCCGGATTCCATACGGGCTTAGGTGTATTACCATAGTGCTGAATGTAACATTCTCTTAAACCTGCCACAGCGGAGCCATGTGTACCGTCAACCTGCAAAGTCAGTAAATCGTCGCGCCTCACCCGCACAGTCCACGATGAATTAAAATGTGCAATCACTCCGTTGTTTAGTTCAAAACTTGCATATGCTGAATCATCGGCGGTGCAGGCGTACTTATTACCATTTTCGTCCACGCGTTCTGCTATATGTGTTGCACCGATGCAGGATACTGCTTTTACATTTCCAAAAACATTATCCAGCACATAGCGCCAGTGGCATAACATATCCACTATAATTCCGCCATCATCTTCTTTTCTGTAATTCCATGAAGGTCGTTGCGCAGGAATAGAATCACCTTCAAAAACCCAATAACCAAATTCCCCGCGCACAGATAATATTTTTCCGAAAAAACCCTGTTGTATGAGTCTTTTTATTTTTATGATGCCAGGCAGCCACAATTTATCCTGCACCACACCATTCTTCACTCCTGCATTTTTGCAGAGATGATATAATTCCATTGCTGTGGCCGCATCCACTGCGATGGGTTTTTCGCAATAGATATGTTTCCCTGCAGCCACTGCTTTTTTTACTGCATCTGCCCGCCTGCCTGTTACCTGTGCATCAAAATAAACGCTATATTGAGGATCAGCAAGAACTTTATCGAGATCTGTGCTTATTTTATTTACACCAGACAGTGCCGATAATTTTTCGAGCTTGGTTATATCCCTGCCTACCAATATCGGATCAGGCATAATCACTTCTCCATTTCCAATTGCGATACCTCCCTGTTTAATAATTGCTGCAATGCTTCGCAATAAATGTTGATTGGTACCCATCCTGCCGGTTACGCCATTCATGATAATTCCTACGCTGTGTTGTTTCATGTTCATGAATTTTCCTGGTATGCTTTAATTATTTTTTCGAGAAAAATGTTTTGTTCTCCACTCCAGAATTTCGTTGAAAATATTTCCACTTCATTAAATCCGTTAAAACCTGCTGCTTCCACCCATGATCTGATTTTAGTTATGGGGATACAGCCTTCGCCCATCAACCCTCTGTCGAGCAATAAATCAGTTGTTGGCATGTTCCAGTCACATATATGAAATGCAAATATATTTTCGGCTACTCCACACCGTTTGATTTCATTTTCAAGTGATGGATCCCACCATAAATGATAAACATCTATTGCCACACCCACGTAAGGAGAATCAATTGCCTCCGCCATATCATTGGCCTGCGACAATGTATTGATGGCCGATCGTGTATCAGCATACATCGGATGCAGCGGTTCAATTGCCAGTTTAACGCCAGCGCGCTGTGCATAAGGCAGTATCGTTTCGATACCTTCTTTAATCTGTGAACGAGAGTTTTCCAGTGATTGCCTGGGATCGGCTCCACATACCAGAACTATCATTGGTGCACCTAAGGCCGCTGCCTCATCAATAGCCCGAAGATTATCATCAATTGCATTTTTTCTTTTCGGAGCATCTGCAGATGGGAAAAATCCACCCCTGCAAAGCGAAACTATTTCGAGCCCATTATTGCGAAGCAATTGTCCGGTTTGTGAAATATCTCTGCCCGCTAATGCATCTCTCCATACTGTAATTCCGGCTACGCCAGCCGCTGAATAATTTTCAGCTGCTTCTTCAATCGACCACGGTTTTGTTGTGATCGTATGTACACACAATCTCGAAAGATTTGTCATTTGCGTCATACACCTATACCGTTAAAAAATGTGTAATAACATTCATTATCAAGAACACGTTGAAGGTAGAGGCATAGTTCGCGCATATGATAGTCGCCCCACATACTGCTTTCTCCGTTTGGAACTTTGCTGCCATCAGCGATATAATCCCAGTTATTTGGACGATGATAAACTGAGTGCAGCAATAATCCCTGGTGATCAGGATCAACACTGAGGTAGGGCTCGTCGAGTAATGAAGATGCAGTGATTAATCCTGCGTTCCAGTATTTATTTCCCGATTCAATTTCTCCTTTGGATTGAAGATATCTTCCCAATCGCAATAATCCCTGTGCGCCAATAGCCGCAGCTGAACTATCAACAGGTTCAAAATCATTAAACGGATCTGCTGCCCTGTGCAGGTAATCACCCATATGTACAAGTCCGGGAGCGCCGGTATCCCAATACGGTATGCCGTCTGCACATGAATGTTCTAAATAAAAATCACATGTTGCTTTTGCAGCTTTGAGCATAAATGCTATCACCGCTTTTTTACCGCCAAACTGTTTCAGCGAGATGTCTTCTACATTTTCAATCCATTCAAGTTCTTCAGCAAATCCGCACATGGCCCATGCCAGACCACGCGTCCATGTAGTAAATCCAGAATATCCCTGTTGTGAATTGGGACATCGGAAATTGCCATCTTTAGTATTAAAAACACTTTCGTGAGCGGTACGTCCCCATATATCATAACTATCGCGGCCTTCACCATAAAAAACAGAATGGTCGGCTGTGGCACGCATATGCTGAATGGTTCTTTCCAGCAAACTGATCCGCACATCACCTTCTCCCTGCATTACATGACCAAGTCTGTAACTGAGTACCAGTGCCCGGCACGAACGGATCGTGTCTACAAATAAAGAATGTGGCCCGTTAAATGAATGAATAAACCCTCCGTTTTTTATAGCCGTCCATCTTCCGGCCTGCACTGCGCCGGAAATTTTAATTGACAGTTCATAGAAATTTTTCTCCCACTCATTTGCCGGAATTTTTCCTTCATGCATCAATCGCAGCAGGTTGCCATATGTACTCACATTATTAAACCCATGATCATGTACACCGGTATGGCTTACATGTGGCGCCATCACTTTCACCGTTTGATTGCGCCCATATTCAAGAAACAATTTTTCGCCTGTTGCATCAAATTGTAAAATCGACGATCCAAATTCAAAACCCTGTGTCCACTCCGTCCATCCTCTTGTTGTATACTGTCCTTTAATCGTAAACACAGGCGAACCCTTCGAGTGATCGTAATGTTTAGCAATCGCATTTATCTTTTGTGCAGATAATCCCCAGCACTTTTTAATGGCCGTAAGCATTTGCCGGGTATCAGGTAAATTCTTGAGATTAATCATCTTTAAATAATGAAATTCGATATTATTTAATGGAAGAACCTATCCAAATTCAGGTCCTAAAATAGCATACTGTCGGGAAGGATGACCAGGATTTGTATTGTCACCCCTGAACATGCGCATAAAACTTCTTTGTTCAGTAAACCCTGATTGATTCAACCAGCTCAGCCACTCTTTATCTGTATAGTTTACGTCAAGAATTACAGGTGTGTCTGCCGGCGTGTGATGAAGTACAGTTTGCAGCAATTCTTTCGCAACTTCACCATTCTCCGCTATGATAGGGCCTACATGAAAAAAACGATACCCTCTTCGTCCTAATGTATAACCAAGAATTTTTCCTTCAGATTTATATACAAATGAAAATGACAGGGCGTTGAACCAAATCTGTTTCAGTAACATCTGCCTGTTGGCGCCAAATGCAGCAGCATCCAATTCAAATATTTCCGGAAGATCTTTTTCTTCGGCGGGAAAACAATTTTCTCCGGGAGCGGCAACTGCTATCGAGTTGGTTTCCAGTCTGCTGATCGGATATTCATCTTCAAAACCACACTGCAGGTAAATTTGCCGACCTGCGGTGGTAGCATCCAATTTTACATTTTTTTCATGCGCCAGTTTCTGCACCGCTTCAAGAAGCAAATCTCTGCCCACTCCATTACCCCTGTGTTTTGGATGAACCAATAACATTCCAATCCAGCTAAGTTCCTCACCATATCGAATAGTTGCTACCGACCCCACAATTTCGCTGCCTAAAACAGCAACAATATTGTCTTCGGGACCCAGGCGCATAAATACCTGCCAATCTATTTCCAGTTGATTCCACCCTGCTGCCTTGCTCAGCTCCATACATTCCTGAATATCTGCCGGAACCATTTTTCTGTAAAAAATCATTATGCTATTTTTTTTCGTGGAAGTAAAGAAACTGCAATGATTCCTATCACAGCTAAAATAATAAGTGCCGCGAAACCATTGGCATAACTTGCGCTTTTATCTCTTAACCATCCTACAAGAAATGGTGCGAATGCTTCTGCCAATCCGTCTGCAGTAAGAACAAGTCCCATAATCCTTCCCATCACTTTAACACCAAATAATTCAGCTGCCATTAATGGGATGATCATGTAATCACCACCCAAACCCATTCCAAATATAAATGCGAAAATGTAAATGACTCCGGGAACAGTTGCATAATACAATAATGGAATAGAAACTGCCACCAGGCAGTAAATCAAAATCATTATATACTTTTTGTGAAACTTATCTGCAAGCCAGCCCATTAAAAGTCGCCCGATAATACTCGAAAACAGTACCAATGAAATTATGTTTGCAGATTCTGCCTGAGTATATTTTAAATCGAGACTAAAAAAAAGTTTCAGGTTCTGACTGGTACCACTCACAGCGCCAATCGAACACATGCTGCCGACAACAAGCAGCCAGAATGCTCTGCTCCTTACCATATCACCTATAGGAATCTTAGGAGAATTAATTGCAGCATTGTTCTCCTTTTCAGCCGGATTCTCTTTCACCATCAGCGCCATCGGCAATGCGATGGCTATCATCAGTAAACCAAGGATAAACAATGCCTGGTGCCATCCAAACTGAACATTCAACCATTTGGCGATCTGGGGAACAAACATACCGCCGATGCCAATGCCGAGGTAAGCAAACCCCATGGCTTTTCCCCGAGATTTTTCAAACCATCTTGAAGTGAGCACCTGGTTGGGAAGGGGCCCCCCGCACATGTATCCTAATGCGCTCATTACATAAAAAAGATAAAACTGCCAGAGCGAGTCCATAAAACTTAAACCCACTACTGCTAATCCACCGAATAACACACCTGTGATCATTAACCGTCGCGGACCAAACCTGTCGATGAGCCAGCCTGCAAAAAAACCAAATAAACCAACAAAAACTTTTGCGAATGCATTGCCTGAAGTCACTGTTGCACGCGTCCAGCCAAAATCCTTCACCCAAAAATCATAGAAAAATGGAAGACCGTAAAACATGATACCCACCAGGGAGAACAAACTAAAAAAGCCCGTAGCAGCAACTTTAATTTGTCCGGTACTTAGTGAGCTTGATGGCATTGGCAAGTTTTATGATTGGTGAATATAATAAAACAAATATTATTCTCGTCGGGACGATACATTGTGAATGTGTGAATGCGTCAATGGGAGAATTTTGAAGTGGGAAGTGGGAAATGGGAAGTGGGAAGTTACAGCCGCTGCATTCGTGAATCGTGAATCGTGAATCGTGAATGAACAGCCCCAAAGAGAGTGAATGTGTGAATGTGTCAATGAGTGAATCTTGAAGTGCAAAGTCACAGCCGCTGCATTCGTTAAACGCGAATAGATAATTGATGTCGTTGAAAAAGAATAATCAATCTTCTTAGCGGTGCTTTTTTGAACCACATAGACACAAAGAAAAGACGGCTGTTTACTTTCCAGTTCGCAATTCATACTTCCTACTTGAAAATGTGCCCTCCATGCCTATGTGGCGGGTGTTCCCTTGGGAGACTATTCTGCAAAAGCAGTAAGTCTTGATCCAATCCATTCCTTATTTCAACGACATTGAATCATCAATCGTCAATGAACAGACATGTGCATCTGGCTGTTCCCTGCTCACTACTTACTTCTCAATGCTTACTATTGAATGAATCAGGACACTAATTTTTCCAGATTCCATTCAAAGGAGTGCTTGAAATATTTTCAAAAATCATTTTATCATTTACTACCACTTCAACTTTGGTGTATGGAAATTTTGGAAAAAAAATGGAAGTCATTACAGTAACTCCATTATCCCCAAACAACTCTACCGATGCCACGTCTATTAACAATAGTAGTTTCACTGCTTTATCATCAACAAACCTTGGAGCAATATGCCGATCTGCAAATTCTTTATGAAAATCGGAGATACCCGCCGATTTCCGGTCGATATAATACTGATTATTTTCTGCATCAAACCCTACAATCAGTTTTTCATTATTTGTATTTGACATAACAATAGAAAAACTTTTTGATGCAGCTGTATTGAGTTCAATAATGCCGGGAAACAAGTTACCCTTCTTTTTATCTTCGAGTATCAGGCTCTTTTCCACTTCAACGTTTCGCCGGATTTTCGCATTTTCCAACAATGTATTTATATTTTTTACCGGTAGTGATCCCACCAGGTATTCAGCACCAATCTTATATAATTTCAAATCCCTGGCAATGGTTGTTGCACTTCTCCATTTAGTTGTGGGCACCAAATCAGCGTACATCCAATTACTCATCCATCCCATAAATATTTTTCGGTCGCCTGTTCCTGACCAGGTAATTCCTGCATATTCATCAGGATCATAATCGATCCATTTAATTTCAGTATTAAATGGTTTAAAAGAATTACCATCAAAATCGCCAACAAAATATTGCGTGGCTGAACCTTTGTTAGGCCCTCCGGGATTCAGATTTACAATTAATATCCAAACTTTTTTGCCTTCGTGATCCATTGCAAAAAGATCGGGACATTCCCAAACGCCTCCATGAGCGCCAACAGCGGCACCAAACTCCGATTCACGTGACCAGTTTTTTAAATCAGGAGAAGAGTAAAATACAATCCGATCCATGGCCGCCAGCGTCATCACCCACCGCTTCGTTTCTCCATGCCACATTACTTTCGGATCCCTAAAGTCTCGTATGCCCGGATTTTTGACCACAGGGTTACCAGGAAATTTGATCCACGTTTTTCCATTATCGTTACTATAGGCAACACTTTGTGTTTCGAAATCATTACGCCCTGCCTTTTCAGCGACTGCATTGTGCGAAGTATAAATGGCCACCAACGGTGGTTCACCATTTTTACCGAAGCCGGAAGTATTGTTTAAATCCACGACAGCACTTCCGGAGAAAATCATTCCTAAGGTGTCGGGATACAATGCAACCGGCTCATGTTTCCAATGTAAAAGATCTGTGGATGTCGCATGCCCCCAATGCATAGGCCCCCATACCGAACTAAATGGATGATACTGGTAAAATAAATGATAAACCCCTTTATAATATACCATCCCATTCGGATCATTCATCCAGTTTTTTTCCGGTGTAAAATGAACCTGCGGCCGATGGATTTCTTCCGGTGTTTTTTGTGCGTAACTATAATGGTTTATAACCAAAAACAGCAATACAATAGCTGATTGAATATATTTCATCTTTCGATTTTCATTTCTTAAATATTAAAAAGGATAAGATAACAAATTTCTTTGCAGTTTTTTTTGAAAATGTTAACAATTATCCATTGCAATAATTTTTTATGCAGGCTCTTTTCAATTCCGTTCCGCCGACCATGCAATAATGCCAACCCATTCAATACGCCGCCCATCCACTCCAATAACCGCATTTATTAAGAATATGTCTTTAGACGGAATAGAAAGATTCCGACGTCACAAATGGAAAGTCAATCCCTCACATTTAGCATGAACGGACATTGATAACACGGAAGACCGGGAACTTAAGCAGTGCATTTTTTCAGTAGTCAATACATCCAAATTCTGTTATCAGTTAAAACCCTAACGTAATAAATAAAAAAGAACAGTATGAAGAATTTAGTTAAAGCATTGATTTGGTTTGCAGTACTCGCACAGATTGGAATTGTCTCCTGCAAGAAAGATGATTTTAAACAACAAACGCCACAAGAACAGCCGCCTGTGAAAGACACAGCATCGCACCTTGTGTTTTCCATTACCGGTATCACGCCGAACCAGCAGTCGCTTTTTGCATTGGTAAGTATCGAAAGTGACAATGCGACTCCATTAGTCACCAACCGCAAAATCAAACTTGTATCAGCAAATGGATTTCACCGCTCTGATACCATCCGAATGAATAAAGGGAATTATAAAATAACAAAATTCCTGGTAGTGAATGGTGGTGATACGGCCCAGTACGCAACCCCAAAAGTTAATACTGCAAAAGCAGGGCAGGTCGGTCATCCGCTTGCACTCGATTTTCCATTGAATCAAAAAGGGGCAAACTATGCATCAGTATCTGTGTTGAAAATCGGGAACAATGATACCCCGGAAAGTTTTGGCTACACCTCTGCTGATTTCGGGTACGTAGTGATGCTGAATCTTAATATCACCATTAAAATGAGATTGGGCAATGTGGAATATGATAGCCTGGGTGGCAAAGTAAAAATCACAGCCACCAAAGGACAGGGAACAGATCCCTGGATCAGGGAAGTTGATTTACAGAGAGGTTTAAATATCGTTAGTGTTCCTGAAAATTACATCCGCTTCACATTCCAGGTCAATCAATGGAATGTTCCGATGCAAAAAGCATACAATCGCAATGAACTGCAATCCGGAACTGTTATCGCATTTGAAGGTGCCAGGCAACCCAAACTCCTGAAGAGCGAAGCCTCATGGATTGAAAACATTGCAGGATTGATTCCTGACACAAAAACTGATTATTTCTACTCAGGTAATAAACTAAGTGAAACAAAATTTTATCAGAGAAAAGTTCAGGTGAGTGGCTTGCATTTAACATGGATCAACCGATTTCATTACAACGGCGATCATTTAGATACAATAAAAAGATATGACGCCACTATGCTGCAGAGAGGAACTACTCTTCTTTTTTATGAAGGAGGCCGCCTTTCTAATGGCAGTGTGAATAGTTTTGATCAGGATACATATGCTGCATTTGAATATGGCACCGACGGAAGACATGACGTAACAACCGGCAACTATATTCTAAGCAATGGCCATACTATGATATACACGTTCCGCTTTAAAGATGGCAATAAAGTCTCCGACGAAGCCAAAACTTCAACAGGTGGCATGGAAGGAGGGACATACACTTATGATAGCTATATTAATCCTAAACACCAGCTTGGTTGGGATGATATCTATCTGACCAATGCTTCGAAAAGCAATCTGTCGGGCCAGCAAAAAGGATATGGCAACGCCATCCCTTCAGTAATTCCTTACAAATATGAATATACATATGATGACGATGGTTATCCTGTGGAATCATTTGTAAGTTATAAAAATGGTATAAACGGGGAACATTTGTACAGGA
>JANPJC010000185.1:0-4363 GCA_031425315.1 Chitinophagales bacterium | reverse complement strand
ATCAGGTGGTATTGCTGCACGTAAGGTTTTTACAAAAATTGCAGATGACGATGGCAATCACTTTGCCAATATTGCTATCATTACGATCAGGCAGGTGGTGAAAGGAATAATTGGTGTGGCTTTTATTCAGGCCATACTTGCGGGCATCGGATATTATGTTGCCGGACTTCCGATGGCAGGACTTATTACCATCATCACGCTCATATTATGTATTATCCAGATTGGAATGTTACCAATTTTAATCCCTGTTATTATCTACATTTTTTCAACTGCACCACCGCTTACAGCAGGATTGTTAACCGGTTGGCTGATATTGGTAATGTTATCAGAAAACGTTTTAAAGCCTCTATTACTGGGCCAGGGATCTCCCGTGCCAATGCCTGTAATTTTCTTAGGTGCCATAGGCGGATTTATCTCTATGGGGTTTCTGGGATTGTTTTTAGGTGCAGTAGTATTATCATTGGGGTATAAGCTTTATGAAATATGGATTCAGGTTGCTGCAAAACAAGAGGAAAAATTGTCTGCGCCGCCAACAACTGAATAATTTGATTGTACGATTTATCATTTACACTATTATTCTATCACATGATCAGTAACAATATCAACATTATTAAAACAGAAATACTTTCCAACAATTGGTATACATTAAAAAAGGTGACCTATGATTACCAACAAAAAAACAAAGACTGGCAAAGGCAGGAAAGGGAAGCATACGATCGTGGCAATGGAGCAGTGATATTGCTTTACAACGCAGAAATGAGAACTGTAATTTTAACGCGTCAGTTCAGGCTTCCCACATTTATAAATGGAAATCCTTCAGGAATGATGATAGAAGCCTGTGCCGGATTACTCGACAAGGATAATCCGGAGGATTGTATCAGACGAGAAACCGAAGAAGAAACCGGATATAAAATCGGAGCTGTAAAAAAAGTATTTGAGGCTTACATGTCACCCGGGTCTGTAACCGAAATTTTGTATTTTTTTATTGCTCCCTATGAAGCGTCAATGAAGGTAAATGAAGGTGGTGGAATCGCTCATGAGCAGGAAAACATAGAAGTGCTGGAAATGCCTGTTGATGAAGCAATGAAAATGATAAAGACCGGAGAAATCAGAGACGCCAAAACTATCATGTTGCTTCAATATATTCTGCTCAATAAAATAATGTCAAATTCCATTCATCTGTAAGCATCCAATATGGCTGAAGATTATTTTGACGACCTGAACTTTGTGAAAATAGATTATACAACTCAGCCGCTGGATAAAGGCACATATGAAGGCTGCCATTTTGAACATTGTCTTTTCACTAAAGCCGACCTGTCTGCTATTCAATTTACTGACTGCCGATTTCAAGATTGCGACATCAGTCTTGCCAACCTTAAAGGCACCTCAATGCGGGACGTTCAATTTAATAATTGTAAAATGATGGGCCTGCATTTCGAAGAATGTAACAATTTTTTATTTTCTGTTGGATTCGATAACTGCATATTGAATCACTCATCATTTTACAATGTGGTGATGAAAAAAACGATCATAAAAAACTGTAGTTGTAAAGAAGCCGACTTCAGTGGTGCTGATCTTTCTGGCGCAATACTGGATAAAACGGATTTACTGCTTACCCGGTTTGATCACACTAACCTGGAGAAAGCAGATTTCAGAACTTCATTCAATTATTCATTTGACCCTGAAATTAATAAGGTCAAAAAGGCGAAATTTTCAATTGATGGCATTGCAGGATTATTGGATAAATATGGTATTGAAGTTTCATAGTGCTAAACAGACATGAACTTTTAACAGGTATCAAAACCTCAATAATTACAGGCACAGACATTAAATCCAGCCCGTTATTTTTTCGGCTATTCTTTAATGTTATCTTCCATATCTATTAATCATCTCAAATAAAATACATGCGATATCTTTTAGTTTTTATATTGATAATAAGTTCAGTCGTAGTATTTGGCCAGGCAGTAGTAATTAAGGCGAAAGCATATGTTGATGTACGTGAAGGCAAACTTGTACAACCGGCGGTGATAGTTATTGAAAAAGGAAAAATTTCGGCGATAAATCCATCCTCTGTTCCTGCCGGCGCTAAATTGATCGACCTGGCAGGTAAAACGTTATTGCCGGGTATGATAGATGCGCATGTTCATTTGGATATGAATCTCGAATCAGGATATACCTTGCTTGCAGTAAAAGAAAATTCTTCATTAAGCGTACTGAGAGCTTATCAAAACGCCAACATTACACTCATGGCCGGTTTCACAACTGTTCGCAGTATGGGGCAAACCAATTCCGGAAAAGAATTAATCGATGTATCGTTGGCAAATGCATCAGACAGGGGTTGGATAATTGCACCAAGAATTGTCCCGGCAGGCCATATGATCAGCATTACCGGTGGTCACGGTGACCCTTCCATGATGGGAGGATTCAAAGATGGAGTAGTGGAGATCAGTCCTGAAACCGGCGTTGCCGACGGAATTGATGAAGTGACAAAAGCAGTGCGGTATCAGATTAAATATGGTGCCAGGGTCATTAAGTTTATGGCCACTGCAGGTGTGATGTCGCTGGAGAGCAGTGCCGGGGCTCAACAATACAGCCAGGAAGAAATGAAAGCGATAGTAACGGAAGCGGCACGCCACGATATTAAAGTTGCGGCACATGCGCATGGCACGGAAGGAATCATCAGCGCCATTAACGCCGGCGTTTCATCGATCGAACATGGATCCATATTAGATGACAATACGATTGCATTGATGAAAGAGAAAGGTGTGTTTCTTGTGCCCACAACTGCATTACTTGATATCATTGTACAAAGCTTCGATAAGTTAGATCCAAGGATTGTTGAGAAAGCAAAATACGTAACCGCCCGGGCAAGAGAAAGTCACGCCAAAGCTTTCAAAGCAGGTGTGAAAGTAGCGCTGGGAACCGATGCCCCTCTGGTTCCGCATGGGCAAAATGCAGTAGAATTATCAGCAATGGCAAAACGCGGAATGCCGGTAGCCGAGGCAATAAGATGTGCAACAGTTTCAGCCGCTGAACTACTGGGAGTCAAAGACCGGGGCGAGATTAAAACGGGACTGCTGGCGGATATCATAGCGGTTGATGGTAATCCCCTGGAAAAAATCAGTCTGCTCGAAAACGTTGTATTTGTAATGAAAGGTGGTATAATTGTAAAACAATAGCGCCTATCTGGAGTCTGGTTTAGGGACAATAAAACCACTCATGAATGTAAAGATGGATAAGGCAAAACTTGCAATTACGCTGTCGTAAATATTCATCGCCTTGGGGCCAAACCAACCGCTATCCCCTCCTAAAGCATATGACCATATGATAAACGAAAAAAAAGAAACAGAAATATGTGTCATAATCTTTTCCCCCGGCCGGGCGAAACGGCATAGCCAAATGGGATTACCAACTCCACAAGCAACAAATACCACAAGACAGAGCCATTGGTAAGTTTGCCCTTCGGCCAGAGAAATCAACCCCAGCAGGAGTGAGTAACAGGCGATGGCTTCTACGGGAATATACTTCACCACCCGGTTGAGATACTGATTAGCAAACTGCTCTTCTGTAAAATGGTCTCCTTTTTGAACAGAAAAGGTGTTTTTTGATACAATTAATCTTCCCATAAAGACCTGGATTATTTGACTTTCAGTCGGTAAGCTGTAAAAGTCGGCTACCTGATAATGCAACGCAAGGGCGGATACACCGGAGGGGTACCGTTTTATCACCTATTACCGGCATACCGTGTTTTTCACGGTGTACAGGTATTAAGGAATGATTATCATTGCCTACAGATTTTCGAAAAACACAAAGGTTTTTATGATAAAAGAGGCTGCGTTAATGAATGGTTACGACGATTTGCTTTGCAAGATTGAAATGCAGGAACGGGCACTTAATGTGATTTCGAAAGAAGTATTCGAAAACATAGGGCAAACACTTTGCCTCGCAAAAATGCAGATCGGATCGCTACGTAATGCTGCGGGTATCAACCAGGATAAAATAATAAACGAAGTGGGCAAACTGGTATTTAAGGCCATTCATAACCTTAGAAAAATGACGCGCCATGCAGATGCGGATGAAGTGATCAACCATGGTTTTCTGACAGGTCTTGAAAAAGAAATTTCATTCTTCAATAATTTGCATGAGCATTTTATAACACTAAAAATTAAGGGGAAAAATCCCGTAATCATGCCAGGCAGAGAGTTACGCCTTTTTTGTATGCTGCAGGAATTTTTCAGCGATAATTTTTTTACTTCAAAAACTGTATTTGCAAATGTTACCGTTAATTTTCGGAGAAAAGATATCGTAATTGCTATCAAACAGGAAAACACCAATGACAGTATTTTTATTTTGAGTGAAGGCG
>JANPJC010000184.1:0-27127 GCA_031425315.1 Chitinophagales bacterium | reverse complement strand
TATTTTGTTTTTATGAATTTTTCTGTTTATGGTGGATTTGTCAGGTACATAAATGGCAGTCAATCAGCAAATTGGGAAAGGGCGGCGAGAGCGGGAGAGGATAATAAAAAAAGTATTAGTAGAAATACCTGATTTTAAGTATAAATTCTTATAGGGTATTTGCATTAATGAATTTTGTTTATATCTTTACCCCGTATTCAACCCGATCAACATCCATCTTCTTTTAGAGAAACCTCAAAGGTTCGAATCTGAACTTTTAGCCTTTATCCTTCTTAAAAACTTCAATCACCTTTTTCCAATTCCATTGAACAAGGAATTCTGATTTCTTAGCGAACACCAAGTAAGTTCCAATTTCATATGAACCACGGTTTACTAACCGTATTCATAACATTTACTCCCTAAGAAAATGAGAAAGGAAATTTTGGTTATTGATGATAGTAAGGCAATGAGATTCATGTTGCATACTATTCTAAAAAAGCATTACAAAGTTGTATCAGTACCTGATGGTCTCAGTGCGATGTATTATTTGCGTAATGCAAAGCAGCCTGACCTGATTATAATGGATCCAGAATTGCCAGATTTTAATGACTGGGAACTCGTAAAATTTCTGACAACCAGTCATCTTTATTCAGCAATTCCTCTGATGGTAGTAACAGGAGAAAATGAGGATGTGACACGAGCCCGCTCCGTGAATTACGGTGTGGCCGACTTCTTCCTAAAACCTTTTAATCCACTTAGATTGCTTGAAGCAGTTGATAACATTATGGTCAGCACGATAACTGAAAAAATATACTGATCCGTACAAACCCTAAAGAAATTCACTATGCAGATTGAAAATTTACACCACCGCAATTCGACTTACAAGTACGTTAAAATCAGAAAGGAACTTCCCCTTTCGCCGGCTGTTGATTCTTTTGTGTATGTAGGCGACGACCAGGAAGTTTTTAACGAATTGTCGGCTAATTTTAAAACTGCTCATAACTGCCTTTCTTTAGCAAATGTATCTTCACTGTTGAATGAATTAAATCATACAGCAACTATACCTCAGTTCCTGTTTATTGATACGCCCTTTGCAGAAGCTTCAATGTCAGCGCTGAAAAAATTTCTTTCGTCTGACACTGCCTTCACTCAAACCTATATTTTCTACAATATTCGCCAGCTGTCACCTGCTGAAAAGAAGCAGATGGTCACTTTGAAACTTGTAGATGACCTGGTGGATCTGAAAACTGAAATGGCGCTGGTATCTGATAAGATTAATTTTCTGAAAAAAATCAAATCTGAATTTCATCAGCGTAATCAGCAGATCAAAATTGAAACACAGGAGTCGGACGTAACGGGTAGTGTTGGTAAAGTGAAACGTTTAATGGATGTTTTGATCGCCACGATTTCGATCATTTTACTTCTTCCCGTTTTTGCTTTGATTGCATTTGCAATTAAAGTAGAATCCCGTGGTCCTGTATTTTACAATTCATACCGCGCCGGAAGAGGGTACAATATTTTTAAATTCTTTAAATTCAGGACAATGAAAGTGGGTGCTGATCGTATGATCAACTCCATGCTTCACCTGAATAAATACAATACTTCCTTAGGACCTGTGTTTTTCAAGATTCAGAATGACCCACGTATTACAAAAGTTGGATCATTTCTCCGCACCACAGGTATGGACGAATTGCCGCAGCTATTTAATGTATTGATCGGTGACATGTCGATTGTAGGTAACAGACCCCTTCCTTTATACGAAGCATCAACTTTAACAACTGATGTTTGGGCCGAGCGATTTATGGCACCGGCGGGTATCACTGGCCTTTGGCAGATCATGAATAGAAAGAATGCAATCGTATCTGTTGAAGAACGAATCAGCATCGATATCGAATACGCAAGAAGCAATAACTTCTTCATGGATTTTTCGATCATGCTGAACACACCTGGAGTAATCATTAAGGAAATTCCAATGCCCGAAAGCAGTATTCCGCAGATTAACGGAGCTGTTAAACTGCAGCCGGAATTCAGCCACATGTAATTAATGAGTTTAGTAAAATAACACGACCGTTTCGCTTTTAGCGTGACGGTTTTTTTGTGACATTAATTCACCCCTGATCGGTAGCAGGCATTTTCAGTTTATGCTTGTAATAATCTTGCGTGAGTCAGGGAGGAGATCAGGGATGACCCAATGGAAGATTGATGGTACAGGAATATTGAAAGTTAGTCGAAATACTATCTGCTCCCCAGAGTGAATCGAAGGCTGTAATAAACGCAAGCTAAGGTCCTTTAAATCAAGCTTTCAATTTAGTCAGTAGATAATTGGCAGCGCTTCGTCCAACCTAAAAACTGTGCAGTAACGCCTATGCTCACCTGTTGGAAGGATATGAATTTTCAAATATCATCAGCATAAAAAGAGATCTCTATTTCAGCAAATACTATTATCACTGGAAAGGTCAGCCAGAGCTGATTAACGTATCAGTTTACTTCGTAAACAGCTGAACGTTATTGTTGGTGTGATTTTATATCATGAGAGACTATTGCAGGCATAAAAAAACCCGCTGAGGGCGGGTTTTTTCTATTAGATTGATCGGATAGTCTTTAAGCATATGCGGCAAATATCTTTTTGAATTCTTCTGACCAGCGTTCCCAATTTAACCGAGTTCTGAATAGTTCATTTGCCTGAGCAGAAATCTGCGGCACCTTACCTGATGTTACAACCTCTGAAATCTTATTTGCAAAGTCGGCACCTGATGATCCCAGAGGTAACTTATATCCATTGGTACCATCAATTACGTAATTGCCAATACCACCCGTATTATGCGTGAATATCGGTAAGCCAAAAGCCGACGCTTCTGAGAAAGCAATACCTGCTGTTTCGGCTTGCGTTGGTAATAGTAAAACATCCGATTGTTGAAGATTGAACATCAGGCGCTCGTAATCTGAAGGATTATTTTTATTCAGAAA
Source organism: Chitinophagales bacterium (assembly GCA_031425315.1). Classification (GTDB taxonomy): domain Bacteria; phylum Bacteroidota; class Bacteroidia; order Chitinophagales; family Chitinophagaceae; genus Pollutibacter. Next base: position 24,181 of record JANPJC010000184.1, on the reverse strand, counting down.
CCCCACCATATCGAGATAAGGATTATTATGATGGCGTTCCGGTGTTTTAACACCTACAATTCTGAGAACTGATGGAATACCTGATTTTTCATTTAATGCATTAATAGTTTGCACTGCAATTTCACCGCCTTTACGATCCCATTCCACACCAAGAAAAAGTACTCGCAATTTATCGGACGGCTTTCTTTCAAAATGCAGGTCTTTTTCATAAACATTTGCGCCAAATTCAAGGATACTGATTTTCCTGGCGGGCACCTGGTAATCCTTCATCATAGAGCATTTCGCCCATTCACTTGTGGTGATGATATGATCCGATTTACCTAAAGTTTTCTGCTCAATTATATTGGCTTCTTTGATATTAAAAGGAAGGAAATTTGAATACACATCATAGTATTCGTTGAGAGAATGAAAAGTGGCGTCTGACAGGTAGACGATCTTTTTATCTGTTTCAAGATTTGCAACAAAAGGCGCCGCCATGGGTGCAAACAGGATATCCATTTTTGACAATGTATCCATATCAGTATGTTTTGCATACTGTTTCGACATAAAATCAGTCAGCTCGAGTGAGAAATTCTTTTTCTTCATTCGTGCCAGCTCGTATACGCCTTTCGAAAAAATCTTAGTGCTGAGGTTTTCGGGTTTTTTAATCCTCACCCAGTGAGTTTCTGCACAGGCAATAAGCGATTCGTACGACTTATAAATGATACCCGAACGGGCAGTTTTATCTGCAGGGTCTGTCAGTGATAAAAAACCGACTTTCATAGTTATTGAATTGAACCATTAATTGTGACTGATCACAAAATGGATGATTGAAATCTGGTAAATCTGATGCGTTGAATCTTGTAAATTTTACTTCACCAACATTGCTAATATGCATTTTTGTCACCTCTGATCGTCACGTAAACTGTAAGCAATATTATTTTCACATCCATCCACAGGCTCCAGTTTTCAAGGTACCAGATATCGTGTTCGATTCTTTTCCGCAGCAAATCCGGTTCCCTTATTTCTCCACGAAAACCGTGTATCTGCGCCCATCCGGTTAATCCTGGTTTGATAAAATGACGGATCATATATTGCTTATACATGTTTGTGAAATCTGTAGTGTGTTTGAGCATATGCGGACGTGGGCCTACAATTGACATATCGCCCATAAACACATTAAAAAACTGTGGCAGTTCGTCGAAATTACTTTTTCTCAAAAATTTACCAAGTGGCGTCATCCTGGCATCGTTCTTAGTCACCTGCTTACTATTGGCTTCGTCATTCACCTTCAGGCTGCGGAACTTTAAGCATTTAAATGGCTGATTGTTTTTACCTGATCTCTCCTGGATAAAAAATACAGGGCCTTTGGAATTTAATTTGATCAGTATGGCGATCAGCGGCACAAGCCAGGACAGAATAAATACGATCACAACTGTGCTGAAAATAATGTCCAGCAATCTTTTTTTAATCTTATTACCAGTGTCTTCAAGCGGTTCCTTGCGAAGGGAAAGAACAGGAATATCATTAATAAAATCGACGAATATGTTCCTGTTTACAAAAATCTGGTAGTCAGGTACAAATTTGAAATGAATAAAATGATTTTCTGCTTCCTTGGCCAGATCGTATAAATAGGGATTTGTTTCCGGTGGAATGGTGGCATAGATTTCTGTGATATTGTTTGCTTTTGCAAAAGCGATACTGTCACGTATGTTTCCCAATATAGGATAATCACCGTTATTATTGACACTGTCACTGTCTTCGAAGCAACCTAAAAGATTTACAAGTTTTGTTTCATTTTCGAAGTAGTTAATAAGACTCTTCGAAATGTTATTATATCCAAGAACGATAACATTTTTCTTTAATTGGAAATTAGTTTTCAATGATTCGACAAGCCCCCAGAATACGATTCTGTTAATCAGCAGTACTATACCAAACCCTGCAAAACTTAGTGATATAAAGAGTCTTGAATATTCATTTTTCGAAAGGAAGATAAAAAACAGGCATCCCAAAATGGTAAGTATAAAACATTTCAATGTTTGTTTGGCAAAACTTTGTATATCCAGCCAGTTTTTGCTTAAATACAAAGCTGTTACGAAAACAGCAGCCATCCAGAAAATATTAAAAGCAAAAAAGTAAAGCAGGTAATGATCTTCTTCAAACGCATTGGCACGCTCAACAAAATAGCTGAGTAAAAACAAAACCAGGTTCAGTGTGATAATGTCCCATAGCCATAAAATAGTACGGTAAAAGTAGAAGGACAATTTATTCATAATCTCTGGTTATCCGGTCATTTTAATTCCGGAAAATGATGTACTTCAAAGCCGCTATGCCCTTTGAAGGGATTGGGATTGTTTGATATTATCGTTGGATTTTGAATATAAATTAACCAGGATGCTTACTATTCTTTCCGCTGTTTTTCCATCCCACAATTCAGGAATGGCGCCTTTCTTCCACTGATTTTTTGCGAGCTTTTCCAGATATGGTGCGAGATTTTGAGGATCTGTACCCACCAGCTCATTAGTGCCAATCGTTACTGTTTCCGGTCTTTCTGTTGAATTTCTCAACGTCATACATGGAATACTTAATACAGTAGCTTCTTCTGTGATACCACCCGAATCGGTGATAACAGCCTTAGCATTTTTTACGAGATAAATAAATTCGAGATAACCTTGCGGGTCTATCTGTATCAACCTTTCATGACTAATGGATAATCCTTCCAGTATTTTTCTTGTTCGTGGATGTACAGGGAACAATATTTTTTTATTACCCGTGCCTTCGATAATTGCATTCAATAGTTTACGTAAGTTCTCTGGATCGTCTACGTTGGCCGGGCGGTGAAGTGTTACAAGAAAATATTCTTTTTCTCTAAGTTCATAAGCATTCCAGCATTCGGGTTGATTTAATCTTCCCAGGTTTTGATAAAGGGTATCAATCATTGTATTGCCAACAAAATGTATCGCCGATTCATCAACACCATTCTTGCGGAGATTTTGATTAGCCACTTCACTGGTGGTAAAAAAATGATCTGTAATGGAATCTGTAACAATACGGTTGATTTCTTCCGGCATCGTCATATCTCCTGATCTGATGCCTGCTTCTACATGCACAGCATCAATACATAATTTTTTGGCAGTGATGGTACATGCCATGGTGGATGTAACATCACCAACAACCAGAATTACGTCGGGTTTATTTTGTAACAGTTCTTTTTCAAATTTTATCATGATCCCCGCGGTTTGCTCAGCCTGCGAACCACCGCCTGCCTCAAGATTTACATGTGGCTCCGGGATTCCGAGTTGCTCAAAGAAATCCTGGCTCATCTTTTTATCATAGTGCTGGCCGGTATGTACGAGCCGGTAATCAATATTTTTTCCTGCAGCTTTTGCTGTTTCGATCGCCCTGATGATAGGTGATATCTTCATAAAATTGGGCCTTGCCCCTGCAACGATGGTAACCAGCATGATTAAGCGCTTTTAATTTTTGGTTTAAATTTCTCTTTCAGAATCAGGTAAATGAATTCTGAATTTCCCACGAGATAACGTTTCCACATTCTTTTGGGCTCCTGGATCACCCTGAAAAACCATTCCAGTCCCGACTTCTGCATCCATACAGGCGCTCTTTTTACAAACCCCGCCACCACATCAAAACTGCCTCCCACACCCATGATAAACGGAATATTAATTTCTTTTTTATATGAGTTCAGGAATATTTCTTTTTTAGGAGAAGTGATGGCAACGAAAAGTATATCTGCATTGGAGGCCGCAATTTGTTTTGCCACCTGCAATTCTTCTTCTTTTTTAAAGTAACCGTTTCTGTAACCTGCTATAATCTGAGGTCCATATTTTTCGCTGTATGAATCAGCTACTTTCTTTACTATTTCTTCTTTTGCACCCAATAAGAATACTTTATAATTTTTTTTGGCTGCCAGCCGCACCAGCTCATCCATAAGATCTATTCCTGCCACGCGTTCGGGAAGGGGTACATTCAGGAACCGGGATGCCCAAACTATTGCCTGTCCGTCTGCATTGATAATATCGCAGTCGGTAATAGACTTTTTCAGCTCTCCATCCTTTTGCGCATTCACCACTTTAGCAGCATTAATCACTACATGGTGAATAGTTTTACGTTCGCTGATAGCTCTGTCGATAATGTCAATGGTTTGTCCCATTGTTAACACATCAACCGGTATGTCGCAGATTTTAACCCTTTTCATTTTTACTGTAGTTCAGGTAAGTGGAAAATGCATAAAACATCCATGACTGTGACCAGCGCATGTATGGTATCTTCGAAGAGAAATATTTATTAATCTGATAATAAAAATATCCCTTGTTATTCTGCATATTATCAATGGTCCAATACAACACTTTCTCCATCATTTTCCTGTGTTGCGTCACTTTATTCAGTTTGCAAAGCGTAATCACCATTTGCGCCGGCGCATGTACATCAATCGGATAGGTTGAATTGCTATAATATCTCGGTACACCTTCTTCTGTGAAAAATGTATTGATATAATACTCGAAACCTTTGTCGATATAATGATTAAAACTGATATCACCAGTATAACGGGCATAGTCATGAATACATTCAAGGTTGTAACCGGTATGGAAATTATCTATCCACTGATGAAAGTCGTAAGTGCCGTACGCCCATGAGCCATTTTTTTGCTGATGCGTACAACAGAATGCCACCGACTTCCTCGCTTCCTCTTTTAATAACGGTTCTTTTGTATAATAGTATACACGAGATAATAATCTGCTTCCCAGTAATGAGGCATTAAACACCACGCTGGTGTCCATTTTCGAGTAGCTGAAAGAAAAATTGCCGTCTTTATCGTAGGTGCGGTTTAAATCTTTCAGTATGAAATCGCAGGTACTTCTTACTGTTTTCAGTAACTCCTCGTTTCCCCACAATTCATATGCATCGAGCAGTGCAGAAGCTACAAATACAGAAGCCACAACTGTTGGTGTACCTTTGGGTTGAAAAAAAGCGCGGGCTTCCCAATCAAAATTGTATCCCCAACAGGCACCACTATAGCCGGGTGAAGTACTGCTTAAAATTCTCTCTGTAAAATATTTAGCCTTATCAATATATTCCTGTTTTGGATCAGCCTTATACAGTTGGCAGAATGATGAGAGAAAAAGACCCATCGCTTTAGGATTTTCTTCTTTTTTCACACCGACAATTTTCCTCAGATTTATTGGGGAACGTTTGAAAAATTGAATCCAAACCAGTCTTGGAAGTCTTAGTTTAGGGATAAAAGGTATGGCCTGAAACAATCGACTGTTTAAGCCATCATATGGATCATACCCTTTATACTTTTCTATTTCGCAAAACTGCTTAAGGCTAACAAACGAATTGTATATCTTCTTATTCATCGAGGCTTATCATTTGCGGATTGCCGGTGAATAAACTATCCAGAATCTTAAATGTAGTTAATGTTGTCAGGCAGATTGATCGGAATGCAATTGGGCTGTCCTGGCCATTTTTCAGCGCATCAATAAATCTCTCCACTTCCTCTTTATGTCCCTTTCCGTTTGATTTTAATTTTACCACTTTGCCTGAGCGATAAATTATACCATCCCTGAAGTCGTTGATGATCGCTGTTTTCCCACCACAGAATACTTCAATCTGTTCTTTAGGTAAACCCTTTTCGCCGTTTGCGAGATAAGTAAGATTACCAACGGAACCATCTGAAAATTTAACTACGATGGCAATATTATCAGCAGGTGTTAATTTTTCATTTGTACTGTTGATGCACTCAGCATAAACTTTTTCCGGCTCAGCATTGGTGAAGTATTGCATCAGGTCAATAAAGTGGCACATCTCACCAATAATTCTTCCACCTCCGGTATCTTTTTGTTGAATCCAGTGTTCCTTAGGAATGAAGCCTGCGTTGATTCGCATGTTAATGACCATTGGTTCATCCGCAGACATAAATTCTTTTTTGATTTGCTCACAGATAGGCGCGAACCTTCTGTTGAAACCAACCATGAGAATCTGTGAAGATTTTTTCTTTGTTTCAATCACTTCATTCAGCTCATCTATATTCATTGCCAGCGGCTTCTCCACGTAAACATTTTTCTTTGCCTTCAGTGCCCTGATGGTTAGATCAGCATGTGAGTTATGTGGAGTGGCTATGAAAACCGTATTGATTCGGTCGTTTTCGATTACATCGTTGGCATCAGAAGAACAACTATTGAAATTAAATTTAGTCGCAACATTTTTTGCAGTGATACCTTTCGAAGTCACAACAAAATCAAGGGAACTACCGGAGCTTTTTACATTCGGAATAAGGTAACTCTGTGCAAAACTGCCTGCACCGATAAATCCAACGTTAATTCCTGCCAGCGGCTTATTCGAAAGCTTAATAAATGATTTATGTTTCTCTTCATTTTCAGTATACTTCAGCAATATGCCGATATATGGTTGCTGCACTTTGCCCAAAATGATATCATACGCTTTATCAGCATCTGAAATATCAAAAACATGGGTAGTGAGTGGCTGGAGATTTATTGATTTTTTCGACAGCAGGTAAAGAAATGCTTCCATATTACGCTGCTCGGTCCATCTTACATATGCGAATGGATAATCGAGTCCTTTCTCTTCATATTCCACATCATAACGGCCAGGGCCATACGAACACGACATGCGGATGTCTAATTCTTTACGGTAGTAGTGCGGTTCTCGCGGAATGTCGGTTTTAACACCACCTACAACAATGATTTTTCCTTTCTTGCGTGCAATAGAACCCGCCAGTTCGATTGGATCATTACTTAATGTTGCTGCCGTGATAATCACAGCATCAAAGCCTTTTCCGTCGGTGAAATTTTCGCAGGCCGATAAAAGATTGGAGTCACTCCGGTTTAACGCTGCATCGGCAGAGTGTTCGCCTGCAATGCGTACAAAATTAGCATCGAGATCAATACCAAAAACAGAACAACCATTTGCCTGCAGTAACTGACAGGTAATTTGTCCAATCAGCCCAAGGCCGATTACTGCCACTCTTTCACCCAGTTTAGGCTCAGCCTGCCTTACACCCTGCAAAGCAATTGAACCTAATGTTGTGAAAGCAGCATCTTCAAAACTTACATTCTCCGGGATTTTTGCCACCAGATTTTGAGGTATCGCGGTGATTTCTGCATGCGATGCATAATCTGCACCTGCACAAGCCACACGATCTCCGGTTTTGAAAATTCCTTTAGTATCGAGACTGGATAAAACAACACCACTGGTGCTGTATCCAAGGGCCTTTAATGAATCAAGCTTGGTTTTGACTTTATTGAAAGTTGCCGCCAGGCCTTCCTTTTTTATATTCTGAATTACCTGGGCAACCAGGTCGGGACGTTGGCGCGCTTTATTGAGTAAGTTGGATTGAGCCACCTTTACAGTACTTCTTTCAGTACCGGCACTGATTAGAGAAAATTTAGTTTCTACCAGCACCATACCTTCTGAGAGTACGGGTTTAGGAACTTCATCTACATACAATTCACCTGTCTTAAAATTCTGAATTACCTGTTTCATGGTTAGAGGTATTATTATCTGTTGGTCGGATTTAACTTGCTCACATCACAGTGGTTTTCACCAGCATAATGGGTATGGCTTCTTTTTGTTTGTGGTAGTCTACAGATTGTCTGTAAATCTATCGCAAAGATATATTATCGCTTCTTCAGCAACCGGTTCGACGCTGATAATAAGTCATTTATATCCACAATACTTTTCCACAAAATCAGCATGAGATTGCTGGATTTCTAATACAAATGCTTCAGATACTTAAATCCGGCGATATACCAGTACTATTAACGTAAAGGCATTCAAATATATTTTTATGTTTTTTTATTAATAATCTGGCAACAGGCGTTTAGGTTCAGCTTTCAGGTTAAAATAAACCAGGCAATTCTGTTGGAACATTTAAACGGGGCAGGAAAAGCAGGAAGCCAATTTACAAAACTGTATGAATATTTGAAGATTTTTGCTGGAAATCAGCAATTTGAGGGGGGAATGTTAGTCAAATTGAATAACAGAGGATTTTTGGGCAAAAGAAGACGTTGCTTTTCCCTGTATAGAAAACCATTTTTGGCATTTTGAAATGCTTATGTAATTAATCCAGGAATTCTCTGCACCAGAGTTCCAATGTGAGGAATTGATAAATCTGGTAGGCATTATCATTAATTCCCTTTCTATCGTTATCAATGATCGTTTTAACCTTGTCGTAATTCAAAATTCCTCTTTTATTAATATTTGCTTCCGATAAAAGGTCATCCACCATAGGACGTAGGTCATTTGAAATCCATGAACGGATAGGGGCGCCGAAGGCTGCTTTTGGCCTGTAAATGATGTATTCGGGAAGATGTTTTTCCGCAGCTTTCTTCAACAGGTATTTTGATTCACCATTTCTGATCTTATATTCACCCGGAATTTTCATGGCCTCCTCTATCACCAGTTTGTCAATAAACGGAACCCTTACTTCAACAGAAGCTGCCATTGAAGCCCTGTCGGAATAGGTAAGGTTCAGACCAAGCATAAACATACTGATATCAGTATTACAGAGCTGATTGATCTTATCGTAACTGTATTTAGATTCAAAAATTTTACGGTGTTCTTCTCTCAATAACTTCACAGCATTCTTGTAATCACCTTTTACAAGTGACTGAAGTTCTTCGGGACTGTAATAGGAATAACTCCTCATATACGCCTGTTCAAACGGCAGGGAAGCGAAGCTCAAGAAGCGTTTTGCCCAGCGGCCGAACTTAAATCCTTTATTGCCAATTCGCACGGGCATTAAACCACTTGTTGCCACGGCAAGCTTTCTGATAAATCCGGGAAGTTTTCCAAATTTCAAAGCGAGCATAGTTGCTTTTTGACGGCGGTAACCTCCAAAAATTTCATCAGCTCCCATACCACTTAATAAAACCTTTACACCCTTATCTCTCGCAGCCTTACAAATGAGGTATGTATTTATAGCAGCCGGATCACCAATAGGTTCATCGAGCGTTTTCACCATTTGCGGCAACATCTTTATGATATCAGGACTGATCTCTATCACATTATGATCAAGATGAAACTCATCCGCAAGCCTTTGGGCGTACTTCTCATCTTCCGGCATCTTTTCTATCTTCTTATCTTCACTGTTGGTGGCAATGGTATAAGTCGAAAGATTTTCATTAAGTTTCTTCGCACAAACTGCAATAAGTGACGAATCGAGACCACCACTTAAGAAACTACTTACAGGTACATCAGCCACCATATGTCTGTTGATAGAAGATTCAAAAACCTGGTCAAGATGTTTCGTTAGTTCTTCTTCAGACTTATCGGTATACTTCTCTTTATCATTCAGTTCCCAATATCGCTGAATTTTAATGCCATACTGCTTTGAGTAAGTCATGTAATGTGCTGCAGGCAGTTTAAAGCAATTATTGAACATCGATTCATTGCCTGAAACCCATAAATAATTTAAACAGCTCACCAAAGATTTTGCATTCAGTGTTTTGTCAAAACCGGGGATACGGGTTAGCGTTTTCAATTCTGAACTGAAAGCGAAACCTTTTCCAATTGTTGTATAAAAAATAGGTTTGATACCAAAGTGATCTCTGGCAATAAATAATTCCTGTGTATCGCGGTTATAAATTGCAAAAGCAAACATGCCCACTAATTCATCCAGTGCTTTTACGCCATAATGCCTGTACATTTCAACCACCACTTCTGTGTCTGAGGTGGTATTAAACTGTACATTTTTTTCCTTTTGCAACTTCAGTGTAAGCTCTCTGTAATTGTATACTTCACCATTAAATACGGTTACCAAATTTCCTTTATGAAATGGCTGATTCGATCGTTCGCTCAGGTCAATGATAGATAAACGCTGATGGGCAAATGCGATATAATTATCTTCCCAAACTGATTGATTATCAGGCCCGCGGTGTTTCTGGCATTCATTAGCCACTTCTGCCAGCGCAGCATTATTATCGAAACCAACAAATCCAGCTAATCCGCACATCTTTTGTAGTTTTTCAATTAGTAATCCATACTCACTTGAGCAAATTCACAAATATGTCTTTATAGAACGAATAATACGATAAATCCTGATGTTGCCCATTAACAATTTGTTTTCCGGCAGTAGTGTGAATAGATTCTGAAATCTTTTTTTCAAAATCATCAATATCCCGGTTTTTATGAAGGATTGAACCTTCCGGCCTTATTACCACATCGGACGTGATAATAGGTTTACCCAGGTATAATGCTTCACGAATGCTTAATGAATCCCCATCAGTGTTCGTAGGTCTTACCACAACGTCGGCCTGTTGCATCAATTTCACAAACGATAACTGTTCATTGGCAAGATGAAAAACATTTTCCAATCCTGACGATTGAATTTGCTGTACATAATTTTCATACAACGGTACAGACTTATCTGTTGTGGCCACATTAAATATAAATTTTACAGGCACACCTTTTTTCACAAGCCTTTTCGTAGCCTCAATACACATGTCCACACCATACAAGTCCTGATTATTCCACCGATCGAGCCGCCAGGCATTTGAACAAATAATTACTGCATTGCGGTGTCGCCCATCAACTATCCACTGCTGAACTTTACCCGGTAAATCTTTTTCTTCTGCTATTATTGGAGGAAGAAATGCATGTTTTACGACCACCTTATCTTTTGGCAGATTAATACGTTCAGTAAAGTCGGCGTTCACGATAATTATTTTATCAGCAAGGGCAAAAACAAACTCATGAAGTTTCCTGATCAGGTATGATTTTCTGCCTGGATAAGCATGTAAAGTAAGCACTACTTTTTTCCCAGATAATTTAGCTGCAATGATATGTCCGATCCTCAAAAGATTAGTGCCTGAATGGATGAAGGCAACATCACTCTTTTTTAAAATACTGAAATATTTAAAGAGATTATATGAACGCAGATTAAAATATTCCTTTTTAGGTATTTTAAACTCATCAACAAAATCTATGTCAAAATCTGCTTTCAATAAATGATAAAGCCTCCATATATGAATGCTAACCCCACCGGTAGGGGGGGGAACAGGGCCAATCATTGTTATTTTTTTTCTCAACGCCATTATTTCTTTTTACGGGATAAAGCGCTGCCATGCACCAAACGCCTTAGCCAGGTTTTCATATTTTCCCCCATCATCATTTATTGAAAATCTGGGTATCTGATAAGGATCAACCGTCGCGGGATCAATCCATCCCGGCTTAGTGGTAAATGCCAGTTTGTAACCTGTTCTTTTTAATAAATTCAAAGTATTGCTATTATAGTCCCCATTCGGATATGCGAAGTAATCAACAGGTTTTTTCAACCATCGTGATAGTGTATCCTTCGAATCTTTTAACTCTTTTTGCTGACGTTCAAAAGAGCAGTTTTCCAGAATCGGATGAGTAACAGTATGACCTCCAATGGTGATCAGATCAATCGAATTCAGCCTCCGCAATTCTTCAAGCGATATGCACGTGCGGGCAATAGTAAATGACTTTTTGAGCAGGTTTATTTTCTGATCAAATACCTCTTCTGGCAGTGCTTTGAAATCCGCCGGTCCATTAAGCCCTGATACTTTCTGTTGTCCTTTTAATTCGGCAAAATTCCACCAGAAACTTCCTGATTCAACAGGCTCGGTGGGTACAAACATTGTAACGGGAATATTAAACTCTTCAATGCTTCGGATGAGGTCGAGTGTTTCCACACTGCCATCATCAAAAGTAATTATGGCTTTCTTTTGCGTGGATCCGTTTGTACGGATAATATTTTCGAGTTCCTTTAAATTTATGACAGTATAACCTTCATCGAGTACACGTTGTACTACGGTACGGAAAAGTTTTTTATCAGGCTTATGAAAGTATATCGATAGTACACCTTTTTGCCGGGAAGGAAATATTTTATTCAGCGCAAGGGTACAAATGGCAAGTGTTTCTCTTAGAAGTTTCATGATAAATCATCCAAATGTTTTTTATAGGACAGTTATTAATTTAATTTTCTTTGAACCAACAAAAAACTGAAAAACGTGCAGGTTGTTGATTATGCGCACATGAAGTCATAGATCTTTTTTCCGAGTGCAATATGATCGAATTCTCTTTTGCCTACTTCATGTGCCTTACGACCTATTTCAATGCATTTTACCGGTTCTTCTATTACATAAGAAAGCGAAGCAGAATATTCGTTTACCTCATAATTTTCCGCCAGCAACGCATTTTCTTTATCCTTGAAATAATTTTTGAGTTCGCCGATATTGGTTGTCACAATTGCTTTTGCGGATGCGCAGTATTCACCTGTTTTGTGGGGAAACCTGGCGATATCCTGCGGAGTGTTTCTTAAGGGAATTAATAAGGCTTTGGCTGAAAGATATAATGCTACCAGGTCACTATATGGCAGTTTGCTGAATATCTTTATCTGGTCCTTTTTAGGACTTTGGTCAATCCTGTTTTTGACTCTTGCCATATCATCGGGACTGCCATGTGACACCAGGTAAAGTGAGTAATCTCTACTGTTGATTTTTTCGTAAGAATTAAGAATGAAAAACAGTACTTCCCAATAAGCAGCATGACCACAATACAAAAGATAGTTGCCTTCTATTTTTTTATCAGTGGTGAATTTTGAAAAATCCACCATCGCGGGTATTTTCAAAATTGGTTTCTGAGGTGCTTTTCCTGCAGTGTGTTTCATCAGAAAATCGCTGATACAAAGCACTTTTGTTACAAAGTTAAACGACTGGTTATCGTATAAATAATTGTCAAGTCTTATAAACCAGTTCTGATCTTTTCTATTGGAGAAAGAAGTCCAGTGTTCTACAGTGTCCAGTATGGTAGGCACCCCGGTTAAAAGAGAGAAGAAACGGTAGATAAGTATATTGTAAAAATAGTTTGTTGACAATACGATATAATCAAGCCCACCATTTTTTTGCTGTTCACGGATGAGTTTGTACTCATTTATTGCACCCACGATTTTTCTCCAGGTCCTTGTTACAAATGATTCAGGCCGATAGGGTGATCCTGAAGCATATTTAAATGCGATTCCTTCATAAGAACCTTTTTCCAATTCTGCGGCGTCTGATTTATCAGCATGAATGCCATAACGACTGATTATCGTTACTTCACAACCCTGTGCCATCAAACCTTTTGAAATCAGTTTCTGCCTTTCAATCTGTGCATATCCAATCGGAAATCCGTAAGTTCCAAAATAGAAAATTTTAGCATTCTGTCGCATTGCGCTGGGTATTGATTAATGGGTTTTGCGGAATCAGATAAATATCAGTTCCTTTTATTTCTAGTGTAAATGTCAATGGTTTGACGGGTAATATTATCCCAGGAAAAATCTGAGTGGTTGACCCCTTCGGCTATATTTTTCTTCATCTGAAGTCTTTCATCTTCATGCTGCATCAGCCATGTTATACCGGCTGCAATTGATACCGGATCACGGGGCTTAACAAGCAATCCGTTTTGCTCGTGAACGATCACTTCGGCCAGGCCGTCGAGGTCAGATGCTATGACGGGTTTATTAAAAACAAAGGCCGTCATGATCACACCGCTATTGGATGCAGAAGTATATGGGCAAACAATCATTTCGTTTTGCTGAATCAATGTTGTCATTTCTTCATTACTCAGCGACTTATCGATAATGGTAAAATTTGGTTCCTGCAGCAGTTTTGCTTTTAACTCAGGAAGCGACCATTTGCCGGCAATGGTTACATTGATATCTGGTATGGTTTTGCAAATGATATTTACAGCTTCTGCCAGATATTCAACCCCTTTGTATCCATTTACAAATCCGAATAACAATACAGAACTTTTTCGTTCTGTTATTTCGGGTTTGATATACGGAAAGAGATTTTCCACCACGCCAAAAAATACTTTATGACTTCTGGTGGCATCAGCCCTGGTATATTCCAGAAACCTTCTTTTGGTGGTAGCCGAAGGAAAAATCAGCTGTACATTCATTTTAGCCAATGACTTCAGCAGGAGCTTTTCATACCATGGAAAATTTCCCGAGTGTGGAACCGATTCATGTAGTGTATGCACCCGAAGAGAAGCGCCATTCAATAAATGTATAATAAGCAAAAATGGGAATTGTCCAATAACATGAACTACTTCATATTTTTTGCTTTTGATAAATTGTGCCAGCTGATAAAAATGGCGGTAAAGCGTTGGCGAGAAGAAGCCGGTATTAGGATAAAGGAAAAAATAAAGCTTGTTCAGTTTATTGAAATAGCTTTTATAATCACCCAATACTTTTACTGTTTCGTCTTCGTTAAGAAACCCGGTTTTAGCATAAGCCGTTGCATCAAAGTTGAAAAGAAATATATTTTTATCGCCGTTGTTGACCGGCACATAAAAATCGACTTCATGTTCCTCCTGGAGCCTTTTTATATAGGGGCCGGTAACTTCGAGGTGATAACTTGATACCACACAAATTCTCATTGAGAACGCATTATTTGCTGAATAGTAGTTTTGATTTGTGTGCGGAGTACAAATCCCAGAATCGATAATGTAGCAATCCCTATCAATATTTTATACGCCATATGCAGGTCGTGAGAAAAATAAGTCACCAGCATCAACAAAAAGAAAACTCCAAAACTGCCGATAATGACCTTCCACGGAATTTCTTCAGGCAGAGATTTCTGCAGATAATAATAGTGATAAGTAAGGTTAAGAATCGCACCAACGAGGAAACCAATACTTAAACCGATTGCACCAAATTTAGATCCTATAAATAAACTGGGCGTGGCAATCAAGGCATAGGCAAATGATAATTTCGCCAGCAGCACCTGTTTATTGATTGCGCTTAAAATCATCCCGATATAACATAATGTACTATAAAGTATCGTATACCATATCTGCACATTAAAAACCTGGGCTGCGTTGTCGTACGCATCGCCATACATAAGAAAAATTAATTCTTTACTGAACAGGCTCAACGTAAAGGCACCTGCATTGCCAAGAATCAGCAGAAAAATATATACATTCTTTATCGTAATGCTGAACTTGTTGATGTCCTTTGCATAAATGCGGGCAATCACCGGGTACAATACATTCATGAATGTTAAGAGCAACATCTGAACCGGCCCGATAATTCTTAATGCAATATTGTAATAAGCAATTTCAGGTCCGGTTGAATTTTGTTCAAGATATACTACCGGAATTTGAGTGGTGATTAATGTAAATACAGACAAGAGAAAGAAGGAGGAAGATTCTTTTACAAGATTTACCTGTAATTTCTCTTTAGTGGCGGATATAAAGCTGATGAAATTTCTTTTGATCGAAAACAGGTATAGAACAAGTGTTTTGAGTATTTGTAATATGACCGTTACACCGAGCACCACATTAACCTGTATCAGATTTATCGGCAGAACAAGGATAATTACAACCCACAAAACAGTAAAAACAAGTTGGACAATGGAAGGTAATTTCATGTTCTGATGGCCATAATTAATTGACTCAAGAGTATCCCAGATACTCAGGAACAGTATATTGCCAGCCAGCAGAAACAATGAAATTTCATCCAATTTGATTTTAGAGAAGTAGCTGTTGTAAATTAATATTCCGGCCACAAGCGGCAAAAACATCAGCATTCTCAACAGGAAGCTCTTCTTAAAGAGCAGTGTGGATTGCGAAGGATGAACTGCCACTGTCCGGATAATCACCTGCCTCATGCCCAATCCACCAAGTATGGAATAGATATAAGAGAGGGTGAGTAAGTAGCTGAAAAGTCCAAAATCATCCGGTGCAAGGCTTCGTGCAATCTTTATACTTGAAAAGATGGTAATACCCTGAACAAGTATATTTGAAATTGTTAGCGCTGAAAAATTATTAACAACCCGGTTCGATGCAATTTTTTTGATAATACCTGTAATGTAGCTCAGGGATTGACTCATTGAAAAACCGGTTTCAGATATTTTAGGCGTGTTCAAAGTTACTCGGATTTAAGTTCAGGTACGCGAAGAGTTAAATTTAACCAGAAATAAACCTGTTGTAATTGACAAACAGGCTGTGGAAAATACAAACTGGTTGGTCTGTTGAATTATTATAAAAAATATGATATTAGTAAACAGCAACATGGATAAGATTATCCCTTCTGTGTCTTTCTTTTTTCCGGACTTCAATATGTGGTTGTATGAAATGATAACGGTGAACAAATACCACATACTGAGCAAAACCAAGCCGATCAATCCAACGGTGAGCAAAGCATAAAGATATCCCACGTCTGTAATCTGGTACAATTCGTATATTAAAACCAGATTAAGGTCGATCCCGGTCCAGGGGCTGGTTTCATACATTTTCATGCCCATTTCGATGGTTGAGAGCCGGGACGCCAGGTTGCCTTCTTTCTTTTCGAGGTCGTAGAACATTTCCTCCACACGTTCAACCAGCAGTTGTTTGATATCATTTACCATCGGTGTGTCTACAACCGACAATACAATTGATACACAAAGAACACCCAGCAGGATAAAAGAAACGGCACGTTGAAATTTTTCTCTCCTGATAATAAAAGTTATGAATAGTGCGAGAACAACACAGACTGCCAGACCTGCCCATGAGCTTCTGGAAAATGCTATGAGTATCGCTACAAGATATAATACGAAATAGAAGATATTTATCAGTCTTGTTTTATTTAATATCATGTTATAGACATTATATAAAAACATAACCTGGATGAGGTAGATAGTCGGTAGGGCAATTCGGGTGAGAAATCCATTGATTTCATATCGCTGGCCCCCCGAATGGCCTTCATGATAAAATCCGCCTGACTCAAAAATGGGTAGCACCCCGTACAAACTTTGGGCAATGGCCAGTGCGCATCCAGCTATACATAAGAGGTGTAGAAAGTTAATATAGATTTCAAAATCTTCTGGCTCCAGCAAACAGGTGATATATATCATCAACCCAAATGGATAGAGTTCACGTAAGCTCTCCATTAAGGTTGATAAGCCCATTACATAATCAGAATTTATAGCAAGAAACCCAATATAAACTCCAAGTAAAATCCATGTAGTGAGAATTATATTGAAAGGAGTTTTCAATTTTCTCCATTTCTTAAATGACATATATACCAGCAGTCCATTGAGTAAATCGCCCGCATAATTAAGTGGTGAAGGGAGGGCAAAGCTTCCTACATTCACAGCGGTTATAAACATCAATAAACCCAGCGCCAGCCTCATGAGCGGCTGATCATTTTTTTCATATTCATCTTCACAATACTTTTCATTGAAATATTATAGGCAGATCGCGTTTTTAGAAAAAGATTCATTGTATGCAAAGTGCCCATATTGGAAAGGTTCCTCTCGATGATGTATTCGAAAGCTTCTTTTCTTTTAACCGGTAACATCTCCAATATTTCCTTCTTTATCTCCGCATCATATGCTGAAACTGTGGCTGCTTCATTTACAAGTTTCTTCAGCCAGGTGTAATATTCTTCTATTGCCTGGAAACGAAGCATCGAATTACCAATATTCGAAATATTGAGTTCTGACCATCGCCAGTTGCAAAGAATTTTGGAAGTGGCAGCGACACCATTTTTTTTTGCCAGACTATACCAGGTGGCATCATCAGTTGCCCAGGCCAGCGGAAATTGCACAAAACCATTGATTGACTCAATGGCTGATTTGCGGAATACAAAATTCTGAGCAAAAATGTCCCGGTGATTGTGAACCCTGTGCCAGATAAAATCCAACATCGTTTCAAATTCCGGTGAGGCTGGTGAATATCTTATTACCGCATCATGCTTATCAATGATCGCCGTACGGGAATAGAACAGATCCGCAGTGGGATATTTGTCTATCAATTTTTTTATCTCCAGCAAAAAATCAGGATGCAGAATATCATCATCCGAAAACAAGAGACAATATTCTCTTGTAGCATATTCAAGGCATTTATTCCATGACTTCACAACATTCTCTTTTCCCAGGTTCACTTCATTTTCATAATAGCTGATCCGTGGGTCGTCGTAATGCAAAACCACCTGTGGGATATTTTCAGGAGAGCGGTCATTTACGACTATTACCTCAAAGTCTTTGAAAGTTTGATTCAAAACACTTTCAAGTGCTTTGGCGAGGTATTTTTCTTTAAATGCTGGTATCAGAATGGAGAACATAACATGTCAAAATAATGAAACAAATATGATACAAATAGTAAATTTCTTTTCAAAATCGAATGTCAGGGTACAGCTTCGCCACCTCAGTCACATCATGATTTTAAAAGTTCATGCTGAAACATCTGTTCAATTTGCGCTATGGAATAGCACGGGGCTGCAAAACCACTTTACATCGCTGTTAAAAAACGTAAAATCACGGGTTTAATTATATTTGAAGCCGTTGTATTACCAATCCCTTCCTGTGAAATCCGGTATATGAAATCTGAAGAAGGCATTGCTGACTGGCTCACCATCAAAATTCAGAATGGCGCATAAACAAACAAAGTTTACAGACTATTTTGCCTGTAAACTTTGTCTTATAGTGGCGAATTACCAGGATGTTTATCTGGCTATTTTTTCTTCTTTTTATTATACTCTTCGTAAGTGGATTTATAATCGTACCCATAACCATGACCGTGGCCAAAACTAAACTTACCATATCCTCTTCTTTTCACTCCATTAAACACGATGGCTACATTATGTACATTGTGGGAATCCATTTCGTCGTCAAGAAATTGCACAATTGATTTCGGGGTATGATTATGTCTGATCACAAACAATGTCAGTTGTACAAAAGGCACAATCACGTACGCATCGGAAATTGCTTTAACCGGCGCTGAATCGATAATCAGAATATCAAATTGTGTATCAAGATAATTTAGCAAAATTTCAAAATTGCTGGTTAACAGTAATTCTGAAGCATCTTCAGATACTGTACCTGAAGGCACGAGGAAAAGTCCCTGTGTACCAGGCAATTCAATGACTATTTCTTTTTCATTTGCATTACCGGCGAGATAATCAGAAATGCCCGGCGCTTCATCTATTCCAAAAAATTCTCTCAGCTTAGGTTTCTGAAGATCAAGTTCGAGCAGTGCAACTTTTTTTCCACTCTTGGCAAAACTTTTCGCAAGGTTGATGGAAACAAAACTTTTGCCTTCACCCATAATTGATGAAGTAATTAATATCCTTTTGGTATGGGAATTTTTTTCGGTAAAATATTTAATTGAATTCCTTAAATGCCGGAACTGCTCTTTTGCAAAACTGCGATAAGAATCTTCCGTATACATATTTTTTTCATAAACAATTTCTCCAGCTACCGGTAAAACACTGAGCTGCTCAATGTCTGCGCGATAGAGAATTTTATTGTTGAGCATGTCCTTCAGTGATATCACACTGATACCAATTCCCAAAGGCACAATCAGGGTAAGCAGTATTACCAGGTTACGGTTTGGACTGACGGGACCATTACCTGACGTAGGTTTATCAACAAAATAGCTGTTATAATCAGTTGAGATAATACTGACAGCTACTTCCTCTCTTTTTGAAAGAAGGAAAGCATATATATCGTTTTTTGTACTTTTTGCGCGGCTTACCTCCAGTAAATCTCTTTCCTTTTTAGGAATCGTACTGAGTTTGGAACTAAACTGATTATTTACAGTGTTTATTTTACTGATGCCTGACCTGATACTTATTTTCTGATTCTGTATATTTTCAAGAATTGCCGGACGGAGCCTGTTGATCTCCTCCTTAACGGTGAGCATAATAGGGCTGTTTTCACCCGTTGTAGGTTTCAATTGCTGATATTTTGACTCAGCCAATGACAGTTTATCAATGAGTTCCCTGAGTGAAGCATCAGTTATATTCACCATAGAAGGAGAAATAGTACCGGTACCTTGTTTAGACTTGATATAATTTTCAACTTCGTCTAAGGCCAGTAACTGAATCTCGTAGGTATTTTTCATCTGATCAGATTCCTGCGTGCCCTGCAGGTATAAACGACCCTGTTCACTGATATCGTAAGTTCCCGTTGTCCGTCTGAACGATTCAATGCCACTTTCGAGAGAATCAATTTCCACACTAACATTAGCGAGTCTTTTGTCGAGCCATTCCAAAGTTTTGCGGGCTACAATACTGTTACGCTCTATACCAAGGTTGTGATAGGCGCTTACAATCTCTTCTAAAATCGCTTCACCTCTTTTGGGATGTGTATCATTAATTCTTAACTCTACAATCGTTGCAAGTTTGTTTTTCTGTGCTGCTGAAAAACTACCTTCCATTCCTCGGATAGCAGCACTTTCAGGTATAAGCACGAAAAAGAATACCGGCGGTGTTGTTTTCTTTGTAGTGGGAGCAGGGGGACTATATCTGGGATTACTGATGAATTTTAAAGTATCGTAAGGTGTCTTTACCCATTCGTTTATTGGATAATTTACACCTCCAATAACCACTTTCTGCAGGGCTGCATCAAAATCAAATATTATCTTATTTGGTTTGGGACTTACAATTCTGTCCGGATGTTTTACAGCTATTTCTATAGGCGATGATTCGTATGCAGTGCCAATTTTCAAACCTTTCCAACCGCTCTGTTCAAAAACCGGCGCACAGAGATTTAATTTGTTGATTACTTCTTTAAATACAGGAATGGATGCGATTATTTCTATTTGATTTTCAACAAGATTTTTATTGTTGAAAACATTAGTGGTTTGTTCAATTCGGGTAGATTCTTCACCTTTCTTTTCATCTTTGATAAGAATATTTGCAGATGATTTATATGCCGGCATAGCAGTATACAGGTAATAGGCTGCATATAAGCCACTCAATAAAAACAGCACCAAGAAAATCGGCCAATACGGCAAATACTTATTTACCATTTGGTGAATCTGTCCGCTGCTGTTTTCTGATTTGTCAATTTCCCTTTTCTTCATCGCAGTAATTTTTTATTTCCAAACCCTGTCCAGTACAACAATCAATAAAGAAGCTACACTGAAAATGATTGGCAGGTACTGTTGCGACCTTTCCATCGCCACCCTGTCTTTTATAGGTTCTATATAAATGATGTCGTTTGACTTAAGATAAAAATATGGAGACGATAAAATGTCTTTAGATTTCAGGTTGAGTTTTTGAATTGTTTTCTCACCCTTACCATTTTCTCTGATTAACGATACATTGTCCCGGTTACCATAGATACTCAGGTCGCCAGCAAGTGCAATAGCTTCCATTAACGTTAGTTTTTCATTAGGAACAGTATACACGCCCGGGCGCATTACTTCTCCTATCACACTCACTCTGAAATTCAGGTATCTGATCGTAACGATAGGATCAACGAGCAATTGTTTATCCAGCAGTTGTTTGGTAATGTATTGAGTGAGCTGCAATTTGGTCAATCCTTCAACATGGATATTGCCCAATACAGGGAATTGAATATCTCCATTTTGATTTACCAGGTATCCGATGGTGAGCGTATTACCTGTTGAAGCACCTGAGTTGGTACTTGGAGTGGACTCATTCGGTGAATTGAATTGAATACTGGCCTCCGGATTTGCACTACTTACCGTGATACTTAAAATATCATCCGATTGTATTAAAGTTTCAGCCGGTGCAACCTGGGAAACCGCAGGATGTTTAGATTTGACATCATCCTGAAAATAAATCAGCTTCTTGGTATTGCTGCAAGAATTCAGGAAAACAATACCTGCCAGCAAAAGAAATAATCTGAATGATGATGAAACAGGCTTGCACAGCAGGGATACTATCATAACGCTTGAATAATGGATACTTTAAGTGGTTGAAATCTAACAAAGGCAGATATCATTGAATTATTATATCTGCCGCTCATTTTTATTTCAAAGGTTTAATTAATCTGATTAATATAGTCCAGGCACAGCTTCCGGATTAGTTCGGCAAATTACTGATTTTGAATAACTTGCAGAATTATTTCACCACAACCTTTTTATTATTCAAATGTCACTTTGCACTACCTGTCTTCGCTAATCCTCTGTTTTCGACACTTTTAGAAAACGAAAACTATATTATAATATTGTTGATTATAGCGCTTCAGCCTTATGTTCAAATGCTGTAATGGTAAATATGCATGCAATGGACAGAAAATAATAATTTTTCAATGTTAGTAACTGTTGATTAGCGGATATAACTGAATAACAATCAGTAGTATGTAAAGTGTTGAAAATTATATACACTTTTAACGGATTTTCCTTGGCACAGATTTTGGTTTCCATGTCCAATCCTATTTGAAAATCCGTTCTTATGAAATCCGTACCTGAAAACCGTATGGGCGTAGTGTGTATGCCCGTGAAGCTGTCTCTTATTATCCTGATTTCTATTTTCTTTCAATCGAATTCGCTGTACGCGCAATTTCTCAACCCCGGCAATGGTGTTATCATGTATGATAACGCTGAAAAATTGCCGCAAACGGGCTGGGGAATGGACTTTACCAAAGGGTACGCAATGGTAACCGGCGGTAGTCAAAACACTTCAAGTCCCGATTCCAGGGCAAACATCACTTTGTCAACCGACTATGCCAGAAAAGGTACGCGCAGTTATAAAATGCATGTTGAAAAACGAACGGATTATCCGGGTTGTTGCCAGTGGGTAAGAAGTGAAGTGATGTGGATGGCCCCATCTCAACAAACCACCCAAAATGAATACAGATGGGCTGCAGTAAGTATACTGATTGCGCCGTCTTTTCAATTTGAAAACAGGCCAACACAAATTGGTTTTGATACAAAGGCAAGTCCTGATGACCTTCAAACTCCTTTCTGGCTGGGTATAATGAATGGCCAATACTATGTCGATGGATATTTTATTGGTGGCACAAAATACCTTGGTCCTGTGATAAAGGGAGTTTGGGAAGACTGGTTGCTGGAAAGAAACTGGAAGTCAGATGCTTCCGGTTTTTTGAGATTTTATCGTAACGGCAAGCTGGTTTTTGAAAAATATGGTGCGAACTATTTCAACCGTTCGGGTGATGCGCCAATTGCGAGGATGCAGCATGGATTATATAAGTGGGTTTGGGCAACATCCAACGGACAGGGATGGGGTGAAGGAAGCCCGGTTTCTGCCGCCAATGCACCGATGGATATTTATCTTGATGAAATCCGTTTCGGATCACCCTCTGCAAAACTTGCTGATTTCTTAATTGACCAGGCGCCCCCGGCAAATCAGGCCCCAACAGCCTCTGCAGGGAATAACCAAACTATCACGCTGCCAATCAATACTGTCACTTTACAGGGAAGTGGAAACGATCCTGATGGATCAATTGCTTCTTACCAATGGTCTAAAGTTTCAGGTCCTAACAGCGGAACTATAACCACTCCCAATGCTGCCGGCACAGTCATAACCGGACTATTACAGGGAATATATACCTACAGACTTACAGTCACCGACAATGGTGGTGCAACCGCCACACGGGATGTGCAGATAACCGTAAATGCTGCTGCTAATCTCCCGCCGGTTGCAAATGCAGGACCGGATCAAAACACTACTTTACCAATAAATACAGTTACGCTCACAGGAACAGGTACTGATGCTGATGGAATAATATCAGCGTATGCCTGGACGAAAGTCAGTGGTCCTGCCGGAGGAAGTATTCAGTCATCTTCTTCAGCTTCAACTGCTATAACAGGATTGATTCAGGGTGTATATGTTTTCCGTTTAACCGTTACCGATAATAGCGGTGTTACAGCAACAAATGATGTACAGATTACAGTAAATGCAGCACCGGTTACTAATACTGCACCGACTGCAATTTCAGGTGCGGATCAAACCATCACATTACCAAACAATACCGCGACTTTAAATGGTTCGGGTACAGATGCTGATGGAACGATTGCTTCATATGCCTGGACAAAAGTGAGTGGTCCTGCCGGAGGCAATATTGCTTCAGCAAACACTGCTGCAACAGACATTACAAATCTGCAGGAAGGTGTTTATGTTTTCAGATTAACTGTCACTGATAATGATGGAGCCACTGCAACGAATGATGTACAGATTACAGTGAATGCAGCAGTAGTAGCCAATACGCCGCCAACTTCAATTTCCGGTGCTGATCAAACTATTACATTACCAAACAATACCGCAACTTTAAATGGTTCAGGTACTGATGCTGATGGAACAATTGCTTCATATGCGTGGACGAAAGTGAGTGGTCCTGCCGGAGGCAATATTGCTTCAGCAAACACTGCTGCAACAGACATTACAAATCTGCAGGAAGGGGTATATGTTTTCAGATTAACTGTCACCGATAATGATGGTGCCACTGCAACAAATGAT
>JANPJC010000183.1:0-8521 GCA_031425315.1 Chitinophagales bacterium | reverse complement strand
ATTGAGTTGGGGTTAAAAGAATATTATGATACTAAAGGATATTCATGGTAGGTATGAAAGTTATAGCTATCCCAACCCATCGCAGCCCGGTTGTTATAGGCGTCATGTAATTCAAAATACTTTTGGGCGGACATGCGTAATTGTTTTTTCATTGTGTTTTGTATTAAGGGTTAATTGATTCAAAAAATAAGAGAGCAGTTTTTTACGTGGCTTTCTCCGGGAAAGAAAGTTTTCAACTCGCTCAATAATTACTTTATCAAAGGTATAATCAACCGAAGCCGGTTGCACTACCCGAAATGGGTAGTTCTTAGGGAGGAGTTTCTGAGCTGTGATGATCCCGAAGGGATGCCTTCGGCCGAATCATTCGACCCCAGAGGAGTACATATGGAGAACCTGCGCTCCACATAGTGCGGCGTAAAGTTGAACGCATGGTTCGACTCCGTTCACCACAAGGATTACGCAGAACTATTTAGAAATACATTTTCGCAGATTCGTTATTTCGGACATCATTGAACGAACTAATTTGCGTCATTATTTTTAAAATTCAATCTGCAGAATCCCTGTGGTGAGCGTAGTCGAACCATGCGTTCCTTTTAGCTAAATACCAGTGCTTAGAAATTTAAACAGGTGCTTAAAAGCTCAACAAAGATTTTCCTCTGGCTTTTGAAATCAGTTCATCACGCGAATGAACATGCAGGATTTCATAGATATTTTTGACGTGGTACCGGACGGTGTCAGCCGATATGAAAAGCTTGTCGGCAATGAGCTTATAACTCATGCCGTTGAAAATACATTCGAGAATTTCCTGCTGCCTTTCGTTGAGCTGTGATTGTTCTTTAGCCGGTAGGGCAGGCCTTTTTGTCCGGAAAACTTCGAGGATCTTATGTGCAATGCTCGGAGTCATAGGCGCTCCCCCGGTAGCTGCTTCACGGATGGCTTCGAGGATGCGCGCAGGCGAAGTGTTTTTTAAAAGATAACCTGATGCACCGGCCGTGATGGACTGAAATATGCGTTCATTGTCATTAAAGACCGTTTGCATGATGATTATAATTCCGGGATGCACCTGGTTGATTTGTCCTACGGCCTCAATGCCGTTCATGCCCGGAAGGTCTATGTCCATGAGGATGACATCGGGTTTGGCCGATTCAACTTTTCGCATCAGGTTGAAACAATCAGGAAATGCGCCTGTGCATATAATGTCATCAGTGCTGTTAATAAGCTGGAACAAGCTCTCCCGCAACAGCGGATTATCTTCAAAAAGGGCGACTCTGATCTTCATATCATTTATTGCGGGTGTAAAAGTAGACTATGTTTGGGAGGAGGGACTACATGATTTAGGTAGTTAATCGTGAGGCGTGAGACGTGAGGCGTGAGACGTGAGTTGTTATGCGTGAGTCGTTTTTAAATGCTAACTACTAACTTCTAACTGCTCACTTCTAGCTACTCAGGTTCACCGTGAGGCTAACCTTTGTTCCCTGTCCAGGTGCTGAGGTAATTGAAACGATGCCATTCATTTCAGCGGCTCTGGTGTTCATGTTTTTCATTCCGTTACCTCCTGTTTTTAAACGGTCTTCATTCATATTGAATCCGACACCGTCATCTTCAACCACTAATTTTAGGGTATGATTTGTCCTGGAGATTTCTACATTCACATTTTTTGCATCGGAATATTTGTAGGCATTATTCAATGCTTCTTTATACACCAGGAAAAATGATCTCCGCTTTTCCATCGAAAGTCGGATGTCGTTTAAACTACCATCCGCTTTGAAATGCAAGTTGATATCTTTTCCGGCTAGCAGCTCACCGCCAAATGCACGCATGTGTAGTATGATGTTTTCGAAATGGTCATTCTGCGGATTCACGGCCCAGACAATATCATTCATTTTTCCCACCATTTCGCGTGAAGCACTTCCGATTTTTTCGATAAACGGAACGGACTCCTGCCTGTTTTCCGATGTTGATTTCATACGTACAATCTCACTCATGACAGAAATACTTTGTAGGGTAGAGCCCATATCATCATGCAAATCGCGGCTGATGCGTGCCCTTACAGCTTCCATCTGCTTCTTCCGGTTGCGTTGCATCCTGGCAATATAGAATAGAATGGCAGCTCCGGCAAACAACAGAAATAATATCGTGCCGGCAATAAATGTGTTACGAATGAGTTTTTGTTTATTCAATTCTTTTTGGACCACAAGATCCTTTTTTGCCTGCACCACATTGAGCGAATCCTGCTTCTTGCTGAAATCGTAATTCATTTGCAGCGCAACTATTTTCCTTGTGTTTTCAGTATTCTCAATGCTGTCGCGGTAAAGGATAAATAATTTATAATTCTCATAGGCACCTTTGAAATTGCCAAGAGCACTGTCGACAGCAGCGAGTCCCTCATAGGTATTCTGCATATGCGATATGGATTCGATCTCTTTGGCGAGCTGTAATCCTTTGTGCAGCCAGTCCTTCGCTTCATCTGCCGCGTGCATTTCTAATTTGGCAGTTCCAATATCTATACAGGCCAAGGAAATACCAATTTTATCCCTGATTTCTTCTCTTATTTTTAAAGCTTCGAAAAAAATTTTCAGCCCTTCCGGGTAATTGCCTAGGGTTATATAAATATTTCCGATGTTGCTATACGTATTTGCAATACCTTTTTTATCCCCGATTTCTTCTTTAATTTTTAATGAGGCAAAGGCATTTTTCAATGCTTCCGGATAATTGCGCTGGTCACGATGAATAATTCCAATGTTGTTGTAACAATTTGCAACACCTCTTTTATTCCCGATTTCCTTTTCTATGTTTAAACCCGCATAATAATACTTTAATGCTTCAGGATAATTGCCATGGTCATGATGAATAACTCCAATCATGTTGTAACAGTTTGAAATACCTTTTTTATCACCGATTTCTTCAAATATTTTTAAAGCAGCAAAAGAATTTTTCAGCGCTTCCGGATAATTGTCCCATTCTCGATAAATACGTGCTATGTTGTTGTATGAACCAGCAATCCATTTTTGGTCATTAATTTCTTTAAATACCTTAAATGCTTTTTGATGAAATTCTAAAGCAGATAAATAATTTCCATTACGCTCTTCATTATAACCAATACTACTAAAAGCCTTGCCTATTCCTTTATTATAACCTATCTGTTCTGAAAAAGCCAGGCTCTGATTGGCATATTCTATAGACTTTTCAGCGTTATGGTCCCAATAGGCTCTGGAGAGTTCATATAAAATGTTTGCCGCTGTTGTGTCAAAGAGCGATGGAGATTTTATTTGTAACTCTGTTTTTTGTAGAATGTGGCTTTTGAGTTGGGTTTCTAAAGAGTCAATAAGGTTTTGGTCTTGCGAAAATGAATAGTTCTGTAAGGAGAACAATATGGAAACCAGGGAAAGTATTTTTTTCATATCCTACTTCTTTACGCTTCTTATTTTTTTTTGTTTAGGGCGCTTCTAATAACGATCTAAAATAAAGTTATAACTTAAATAATAATCTAACAATCAACATGGATAATTAATTATCATGGGGTTATTAAAGGCACCCCTTACACTACAAATGTCAATTCCTTTCAGCATTTTTCCACGTGTTCGTTATTTGAGGTTCACTGTAAGACTCACCTTTGTTCCTACTCCGGGTGCTGAGGTAATTGAAATGCTGCCGTTCAGTTCAGCAGCTCTGATATTCATGTTTTTCAATCCGTTGCCACCTGTTTTTAAACGATCTTCATTCATATTGAATCCGACACCGTCATCTTCCACAATTAGTTTTAATGAATGATTGAATTTTGAAATTTCAACTTTTACATTTTTTGCACCGGAATATTTGTAGGCGTTGTTCAGCGCTTCTTTATATATCAGAAAAAATGATTTCCGCTCTTCCATGGTAAGCCTGATGTTGTTTAAACCACTATCCGCATTGAAATGCAGGGCTATATCTTTTCCAGCCAGCAGCTCACCGCCAAAGGCACGCATGTGGAATATGATGTTTTCGAAATTATCATTCTGCGGATTCACGGCCCATACAATATCATTCATTTTTTCCACCATCTCACGCGAAGCGATTCCGATTTTTTCGATAAACGGAATGGACTCCTGCTTGTTGTCCGATTGTGATTTCATGCGTGCAATCTCGCTCATGACAGAAATGCTCTGCAGGGTGCTGCCCATATCATCATGCAAATCGCGGCTGATGCGCGACCTTACAGCTTCCAACTGCTTTTTCCGGTTCAGCTCATACCTGTTGATGAAATATATGATGGCGATCGTCACAAGGAAACATAATAGTATAAACCATGTCTGCTGCCACCAGGGTGGGGTAATGGTGATCTCAAGCTGCGTGCCCGTTTCATTCCACACACCATCGCTGTTGCTTGCTTTCACCTTGAAAGTATACTGACCCGTTGCAAGTTTTGAATACGTTACATTTCTGCGTGTGTCGCTGAAAATCCAGTCGGAGTCAACGCCTTCAAGCTTGTAGGCGTAATGGTTGTCCTGGTTTTGGAAATAACTCAAGGCGGCAAATTCAAAAGCAAGATTATTTTCTTTGTGCTTCAACGTGATGATATGATTTCCGAGTGGAGTTTCTTTATCAAATACTTTGAAGGAAGATATGACGACGACCGGGGGACCAGCTTTTTTGTTTTCAATCCTGTCGGGCTCAATGATGTTGTAACCTGTAATTCCGCCAATGAGCAGCGTGCCGTCTTTTAACTTTATCGCAGCGCCCGTGTTATATTCATAATTCTGTATACCGTCTTTCTTACTAAAATTCGTACAGGAAAAATCAATCGGATTGAACCTGCACAAGCCGTGGCTCGTGCCCATCCACAACATCCCGTAATTGTCACAAACCAAAGAATAGATTTTATCATCGGCCAGCCCGTTCTCGATGCTGAAATGCGTGAAATTATCTTCCTCCTTGTTATACCTATTCAGCCCGCCACCATTGGTTCCGATCCAAAGCGTTCCTTTCTGATCAAGACATAAGCTTCTGATGTCGCTGTGGTGAAGGCTCTTTTCGTTGCCGGGAATATTGTAATACCGCTTCCAGTTTTTAGCTTGCTCGTTGTATCTGCATAATCCGTTTTCCGTACCTGCCCAGATATGACCATCAGCATCTTCAGCAACGACAAAGACGACTCCCGAAGCCAGAGAAGCGGAATCCTTCTCATCAAAAAAGTGGTACGCAAACGTTGCTTCATTTATAGTTGGAAAATTCAGTGCATTGCAATCCGCGATTGAAACACCGGCACCTTTAGTGGATATCCACATCCTGTTTTTACTGTCACAAAAGAGGTTTCTGACAACGCCTTCTCTGTCACGGTCCTTCATCGGTTGTGGTCTGCGAAAAAGAAATGACCCATTCATGTTCGCATTATATACAGCCAGCTGACCATACCAGGTTCCTATCCACAAATTACCTGAGTGGTCTGTAGCAACCGAACCTATGGGAAAAGTCCTGGAAAATTCCGGATTTATATACGTATTGGTCGAGTCCCTTACCGGGCAGAGATAATTAAGATTGCTGTACTTGTGCGTTTGATTTGAATAACCGTACAATCCATCCAGGGTGCATATCCAATACCCATCATCGGTTTCGAGAAAGCTACGGATGTTTTCACTCCAGGTGCTCCCCTCCACCCAAGCACCTATATTTTTCGTTACAGCGGGAACGGCTGTTACGAAAAGAGTGGTCACCGGCTCCATTTTTACAATGCCATGTCCAAAACATGAAGCCCACACAACTCCGTTTTCATCAGGCATAACCCAGTTAACGAAATTTCCCGGAAGACTGTTTGAATTCGTGGGTTCATGAATATATTGTTCCAGGTCACCAGAAAATATGTTGTAGTATATCAAACCCATGTTATTGGTTCCCATCCAAACTCCGCCATTCTTATCCGATACAGTTGATAAGATGTACTTGTCGTTCAGTTCCGCCTCCGGAATTTTTATATTCACGTAGACCAGTTTTTCTTTTCCTGTTCGGATGTTTAGTGTATTGATAAATCCTGATTTCGAGTGAATCACGACAAGCGTGTCGTTATAAGGCAGATAGCCTGCAGCACTATAATCAAAATTTCCGGTGCGCTTTAAGTCGAGTTGCCATACGAAAGATTTTGTAGTGAAATCAAAGCGATATAAGCTTTTACTGGTAAAGAGATAAAAATTATTGCCTGTAAATATCACCTCCGCCACCAATGACTTGTCTTCCATTCCCTTGCGATCCAGGATTTTAAGTTTCCAAAATAGTTTCGTTTGATAGTCAAAGAACAATAAGCCTTTTATGTTATTGTTGAAAAGAATATTATTATTGAATAGCATACAATTGTTGTCGGGCGAAGGTCTCATGTTCCACCCCATGGGCATGGCATAAGGAAGCGCGTAACGTTCTGTACCGTTTTGGCTTATTCTGTAAAGGGTATCTTTGCTTCTTAACCAATAAGAGTCCTTAACATCTTTTGCTTCGTCGAGATAAAGCATTTCTACCCAATCTCCCAATGGTGCTGTAAATGATTCCGTTGCCGGGTGGAATGAGAAAAAGACTTCCCTTGTTCCAAAATAAATATCTCCGAATTTCGGAAACGCTCCTTCCCACACCAAATTGCCGGGCAAGCCGGAGGGCACATCCGGATTGTAACGGTATGTTTTGTAGGTATACCCATCAAACCGTGCAAGGCTTCCTTCGCTTGTAAACCAGAGGTAGCCGGTGGTATCCTTATAAATGCCGCGGATGGTGCCTGATGGCAGCCCCTGTTCCTGGGTATAATTGGTGAAAGTGTATTGCTGCTGCGCGAAAGCGCACATGGTTAAAAGTAAAAAACTATATGTGAATAGTTTCTTCATAAAGGAGTTGTCCAAACTACAATTTATCTCTTAATGGATAAAATTGCTAGGATTAAAATTGGGAGGTGAGAGAAATGTTTGGAAGGAAATATTTTTCGATGGTATTAAAAAATATATCGAATGTCGTCTGAGTTTTCCCGATAAATATCTGTTCAATGGACTGTTGGGTCAAGTTAGCACTGTCGTCCAAGGGTTTCGCATAAAGACCCAGGCTATGGGCAGCGGCGACTCAATGTAGCAACTACTAGCTAACCTCAATCTGTTTCAATACACAAAACTCTAGGCGTAGTATTATCCTCCGTTGTCTATAGCCCACGTTATAGCCAAGGATCTGAATCTTTTAGGTATTCTATTTCTTTTTGTAATTCTCTTAAATACTGAACAACAATTGTCCAAATAATTTGGTCTGACACATCGTCGTATCCGTGAATTATTCTATTCCTTGTGTCAATAATCTTACGGGCTGTTGTAATCGGGAAATCAGGTTTAACTTTCAGTATCCTGCTCATCGCTTCTCCGACTATTTCAATATTTCTTTCAATTGCACGTTTTGTCTTCAGGTCTTCCCGGAATGCTTCGAAATCTGTTTGATTTGGAAGGAATTGATAAATTTCCGAAATAGCCCGTTCGATGTCTGACAACCACGTTCTGATATCGTCATCCATAAATCATGACCTTAGTCTCTTCAATCTGTTTTCTTAGATGTGGATTTTTAATAGTGCTTTGTTCCAAAAGGTCTATTTTTCTTTGCAATAATTGTTCTAGCTGGAATTTTAAGTTGAAGTAACTGTCAGAATAAGTTAATGGGTCCTTCGCATCAATGTCCACAATCATATCTATATCACTATCAGCTTTGAAATCGTCTCTAAGCACTGATCCAAAGGCAAAAAGCGACTTGACTTTGTTTGATCCACAAAGTTTTTTGATTTGATCGATATGTATTGTCAGCTCATTCATTTGATAGTGAAGTTAAGATTTTCTCATTGAGTCCTCACATATTGTACCATTGGCTATACCTTGTTTTTAAGCCTGATATCTTCAGGCATATCTCCCACATGTCTGTGGTATAAGCTTTTTTTTCAGGGTTTAGCGAATAGCCCCCTTACTTTTCTTAAACCGGTTTCCGTTAAAGTATTGTTATTAGTATCCGGCCCCACATCTATAGTTGGCGTTTACAAGTTATTATTGGCAGATGCAAATGCTACTTTTCCTGGCTTCCTGGTGGTTATCTTTATCTGCTCCCGTTGCGGGTGGAGAGACACCTTTGGTATCAGTAGATTCATTCAAGATCCCTGTCCTCAACTACGCCCAGCTCAAGCCATTATTGCACCAGGAAAATGATACTACCTATGTAGTCAATTTCTGGGCAACGTGGTGTGTGCCTTGTGTACAGGAGCTTCCACACTTTATGAGTCTGGATTCCATGTACCAGGGAGAGCCCTTTAAGCTGGTCATGGTAAGCATGGATTTCAAGAAAGATTATCTTCGTAAACTTCAACCTTTTGTAACGGCACGAAACCTCGATGACAATGTCGTCGTGCTTGAAGATCGAGATGCAAACTTCTGGATAGGGGACATTGAACCCACCTGGGGGGGATCTATTCCGGCAACTCTTGTCTACAAAGGAAAAGAGAGGTTATTTTTAGAGCGAACTTTCCATAGTGTGGACGAGTTAACACAAA
>JANPJC010000182.1:0-15599 GCA_031425315.1 Chitinophagales bacterium | reverse complement strand
CCTACAACCGATAACCCAATAATGATATTGTCATAATGTTGAACCGCATCAGGGAAAATCGGAATGAGCCAGCGTATCAGCGCAAATACTCCCATCTTTACCATCACTCCACTAAGCACCATTGTAACAGCAGTTGGCGATTGCTCATACACATCAGGCTGCCAGGTATGAAAAGGGAAAATGGGCATCTTAATAGCGAAAGCAAGGAAGAATAACCAGAATAACCAATTTTGTTCCGAACTGCTTAATGTTGCTTTATAAAAAGATAATAATGAAAATGATTGATCAGGTGTTTTGAGGTATACATAAATGATTCCTATCAACAGCAATAATGAACCAGCAAATGTGTAAATAAAAAATTTGAAGGCAGCCTGAATCCTTTTCTCGCCTCCCCACTGCGACGCCAGGAAATAAGTTGGAATCAATGCGAGTTCCCAGAAAAAATAAAAGGCCATTGCATCTGTTGCCATGAAAACTCCCATCAACCCGCATTGCGTAAGTAACATCAGTCCGTAAAAACTATTTGGATTTTTATACGGTTTAGTCCAGGTAGACACTAAGATCAATGGAAATACTATTGCAGTAAGCAAACAAAGGATCCTTGAAATGCCGTCTAATACAAAACCAAAACTCGCGCCTATATCTGTGAGCCAGAAGTACTTGACTTCATTTAATAAATAGTATTTGTTATCAGTGTATAATAAGCTGACACCTACTAATCCTAACGTGAGTATCGAAGAAAATAGTGACCATGTCTTCACACTTTTCTCACCTTTAATAAAAAAGGCAATCAGCCCTCCTAAAAGAGGAAGCCATATGAGTAATGCAGGAAAATTGTCAAATGCAGCTATCATAATTGAGTTGCCTGTTAATTAGATTTCCAAAAAAACTGAATCAGGAAAAAAACAATTGTGGCAGTAACCATAATGAGAATATACGAACCCACCTGGCCACTTTGCAACCATCTCATTTGCCTGCTGCTGTATTGTATCAGCCTGCCCACTCCATTCACAATGCCGTCAATAAATACTTTTTCCACAATGTTGTTGAATAATTTGCTGATGGCAAGCAATGGCTTACTGATCACCGCATCATAAATTTCATCAACAAACCATTTATTTTCAAGTACCCTCGCAAGTCCTGTGTTTTCTGCAGTCGTTTTGGTGTATTTGCTATACTTATTCCAGGCAAAGAAAATGACAAGTAAAATAATAGCTGCCACACCAAACATCAACAGGTATTCTGTAGAATGACTGAGATGATTTTCTTGCTTCATTCTGAATGTAGAGTTTTCAAATACCGGAGCAAGATAATGTTCGAGCCAATGGCTATCTTTCATTAACACTTCCGGAATACCAATCCAGCCGCCTGCCACCGCCAATACTGCCAGTACAATTAAAGGTATTGTCATAGCCGATGGACTCTCATGAAGGTGATGTTCCTGTTCGTGAGTGCCTCTGAATTTACCCCTGAACGTCATTGCATATAAACGGAACATATAAAATGCAGTCATTAACGCACCAATGGCGCCTACCACATAGTATAGCGGATTATTCAAAAATGCAGCGGTTAGAATTTCATCCTTTGAAAAGAATCCTGAAAACGGAGGAATACCTGCAATGGCTAAACATCCCAATAAAAAAGTAATATGGGTGATTGGCAGATATTTTTTCAATCCGCCCATATTGCGGATATCCTGTTCGTGGTGCATGGCATGAATTACGCTACCGGCGCCGAGGAACAGCAGCGCCTTGAAAAACGCATGGGTCATTACATGGAATACAGCGCCTGTATAAGCACCCACTCCGAGAGCAAGAAACATATAACCCAATTGACTAACCGTTGAGTAAGCCAATACTTTTTTAATATCATTTTGTTTGAGGGCAATGGTGGCCGCGAAAATTGCGGTTGACAATCCGATTACCGCCACAACAGTTTGTGTTAATGGCGAAAGCGTGTATAAAATATTACTTCTTGCCACCATGTAAATACCTGCTGTAACCATTGTTGCCGCATGTATCAAAGCAGAAACAGGTGTGGGACCGGCCATTGCATCAGGCAGCCATGTGTACAAAGGAATCTGCGCCGATTTACCCATGGCACCAACAAAAAGCAATAAAGTTATTCCAGTTAGAACTGATACCGATGTACCCTCTGCTTTTGAAAATACATTACCGAAATCTACTGAACCATATTGAGATAGCATCCAGAATACCGCAAGCAGGAAACCAAGGTCTCCAATACGGTTCATCACAAATGCTTTCTTTGCTGCATTGTTATAATCGTTGTTTTTGAACCAGTATCCAATGAGCAGATAAGAGCAAAGACCAACACCTTCCCAACCAATAAACATAATCACATAGTTGGATCCGAGCACCAGGAGCAGCATTGAAAAAACGAAAAGATTGAGGTAAGCAAAATATCGTGCATAATGCTCACCTTTTTCCTCATGCATATATGCTGAGGAATAAAGATGGATGAGAAAACCTACACCGGTAATGATCAATAAAAAAAGTGTGGAGAGCTGATCAACCTGGAACGCAAACGGAATATTAATTTTTGAAACCTTTATAAAATCAAAAAGATGAACAACCTGTGCAGCATAACCCGGTTGCTTTACATCTAAAAAAATTAATACGCTCACTACGAAAGATGCCAATATAGCACCTGACCCTATAATGGATACCAGCGATTTGGATAAAGCTTTTCTTCCAAGCCCGTTGATCAGAAAACCGATTAACGGAAAAAGGGGAACCAGATAAATCAATTTACTCATAACAGTCAGTGGATGCTTTTGCTGCAATGTTCAGTATACCCTGAAACTGCAGCCGGGTCATCAATGTTTCAACCTGTTTAAAAAATTTATATCTACCGAATGTATATTTCTGTACATCATCACTATAATCGCCAGGCCCACAGTTACCTCCGCCGCAGCTACAACCATGATAAAAAATACAAACAGCTGCGCCTCTGTACCTACTGTTGTGGCAGCGTTGGCAGTGAGTGCTTTCAAATGATGCATTTTTGAGAATGCAATAAGAAGCACGTTTACGGCATTCAGCATCAATTCCACACACATGAAAATAATGATCGCGTTTCGACGTGTCAATACGCCCACAATTCCTATAGAGAAAAGAGCGATGGAAAGAAATAGATAATAATTTATTGGCATGATATCAGTTAGTCAAATGTTATCAGTCTTTTTTCCCAATCACAACGGCACCCACCATAGCACTCAGGAACAATACACTGCTGATCTCAAAAGGGAGAACATAGTCAGTAAACAGCACTTTACCGAGATGATGAATCAGCCCGATATTCCCTTCCTGTCCTTCGAGTGAGCGATATTGTAATTCTGAATCTTTTAGAGCGGCAACAAAAACAAGCAGCAATGATCCACCGGCAATTGTACCTGCCATTTTCAACCATTTATTTTTCTGTGGTTCGGCATCAGCATTCATATTCATGAGCATGATCACAAAAAGAAACAATACCATGATGGCGCCTGCATACACAATCAAATTCACAATTGCCAGAAACTGTGCATTCATGAGGATATAGTGCCCGGAAATGGCAAAAAATACAAGAATCAACCAAAGCACACTATGGACAGGGTTCCGGCTGAAAACGACCATTAAAGCGCCTAATAAAGCGATTGCAGTAAGAAACCAGAAAAGAATTTCTGTAATATTCATGTCAGTCTTAATCAGTTTTTTTTGCCCTTGTATTCGCCTTGTGCTCTTCTATTTTTCCTTTTGCTGTTTCATACTCACCAGGTTGTGTCACCGGATCAGGAATCAGCAAATCAGGTTTACCATATATAAAGCTCTTACGGGTATAATTAGCCGGCGCAAATGTTTCAGTAAGGTAAATGGCATCTTTAGGACAAGCCTCTTCACATAATCCGCAAAAAATACAGCGAAGCATATTAATCTCATATTTCGCCGCATATTTTTCTTCCTTATATAAATTCTCCTCTCCTTTCTTCCTCTCTGCCCCTTCCATTGTAATTGCTTCAGCCGGACAGGATACTGCACAAAGTCCACATGCGGTGCATTTTTCACGGCCCTCTTCATCGCGGTTCAAAACATGAAGCCCTCTGAATACCGGGCTAAATGGCCTTTTCTGTTCGGGATAATTAATCGTTGCCTTTTTTTGAAATATATGGCTGAAAGTGATAGCCATACCTTTAAATATCCCGGGAAGATATAGTCTTTCCCACAGGCTCAATGGCTTCAGCTTCAAAACTTTTGCCCTGTTGGTAAGTGATTGCATAATTTTTTATTCTTTATCAGGCCGGGAAATGGTTGGCAAAAATATTTTTGTTTAGCCTATCTCCCAATTTTATCTGCCCGGATTACTTATTTAACCATAATACCACAGCCCCGGTGATTAACATGTTCACCAATGCCAACGGAATTAGTTTTTTCCATCCCAGGTCCATCAACTGATCGTAACGGAAGCGGGGAATGGTCCATCGAACCCACATAAATATGAAAATGAAAATAACCGTTTTGACTAACAATGAACCAATACCCATGAAGGCCACAATATTCTGCCCCCAACTCTCTGCCAGAGAGGCCTCGTTGACAAATGGAATATCATATCCTCCAAAAAACAACGTAGCCATCAGTACACTTGAAATAAACATGTTGATGTATTCGGCAAAAAGATAAAAACCAAGCTTCATAGATGAATATTCCTGGTGATAGCCAAAGTTCAATTCGTTTTCTGCTTCCGGAAGATCGAAGGGTGTGCGGTTACATTCCGCGAAAGCACAAATAATGAAAATAAGGAAACCAAGAGGTTGATAAATAATGTTCCATCCAAGGAAACCGCCCCACGCACCTGACATCTGTTGTTCAACAATTGTTTTAAGACTGAGTGAACCGGTTAACATGAGTAAGGCGATCAGCGAAAGCCCCATTGCCAGTTCATAAGAAATAATCTGAGAAGCACCACGGATAGCGGCCAGTAGTGAAAACTTATTATTAGATGCCCATCCCCCAATCATAATCCCGTAAACGCCCATTGAAACAACTCCAAATACATACAATATTCCAATGTTAACATCAGCAATTTGCAATGATACTTTTCTACCAAAAAAATCCATTTCGCCACCCCAGGGAATTACTGCACTGGTAAGCAGAGCAGTGACCATGGCAAGGCCGGGTCCTAAAATAAACAATGCTTTATTTGAAGAGAGAGGAATAATATCTTCCTTAAAAATCAGTTTCAGTCCATCGGCGAATGGCTGCAATAGTCCAAATGGTCCGGCACGGTTTGGACCTCTTCTATCCTGGATAACAGCAGCTACTTTCCTTTCAGCAAAGGTTGTATACAACGCAATGCCAAGGGATGCCAGCACCACAATAACAATCAGAAAAAACTTTTCCAGTATAAAACTCCAGTCAACCAATAATAAGTCCATGGATCAGGGTTTATTTTTAGGTGCGCTTTCAAATATATCAGAAGTTGCAGGACCTGGAATCGCACTCAGGTCAATTTCCGGCCGGTTTACTTCACTGATGCTATGGATATCCATGAGTAATTTAGGTTTCGCTCCATCATGAACCGCTGAAAATATCTCCTTTGGTTTTTTCAAACCCACATAATGCCCCTGAGAAATTACCGAGTGACGGTTAATTTTTGTAGGGCCTTCTATCACCCAGTCGTTAATATCTTTTCTTTCAAAACGACAGGTGTTACAAATCCATTCATTCACTTCGCCCCACTCATCTTTTCTGGCGGTTACCCTTAATACTTCATCACCACGCTGCCAAAGGGTAACTTTTCCTGAACACTTTTCGCATTTACAATGCGCGTCTACAGGTTTGGTAAACCATACCCTGTTTTTAAACCGGAATGTTCTGTCAGTAAGCGCTCCTACCGGGCACACGTCTATAACATTTCCGATGAAATCATTATCCAGGGACTTTTCGATGTAAGTCGCAATTTCTGAATGATCTCCCCTGCTTAATACACCATGTACACGTTTATCGCTGATCTGATCAGCTACAAAAACGCAACGGTAACAAAGGATACACCTCGTCATGTGCAGTTGTATATAAGGCCCCAGATCATGGCGTTCGAATGTACGCCTGTTGAATTCGTAACGGGTGCCTTCTTTGCCATGTTCGTAACTGAGATCCTGCAAATGACATTCTCCAGCCTGATCGCATATCGGGCAATCGAGTGGATGATTGAGCAAGAGAAATTCCACCACCCCATTTCTGGCATCTATCACTTTTTCGCTTGTAATATTTTTTACTTCCATTCCATCCATCACGCCGGTCCGGCAGCTGGCTACCAGTTTAGGCATGGGCCTTGCATCAGCGTTACTTCCTTTACTAACTTCTACCAGGCAGGTGCGACATTTACCTCCACTGCCTTTCAGCCTGGTGTAATAACACATAGCAGGTGGAGCTACGTCGCCGCCAATCATTCGCGCAGCCTGCAGGATTGTTGTACCCTGCGGAACCTGCACTGTGATATTGTCGATAACTACCGTTACTAATTTTGGAGCTTCGCTCATTTCTTAAGTTCGTTTATATTCTAACGTTAGATCTTTTTCAATTATAACTATGCAGTAACAGCCAGCGGCTCTGCATAATGCGCCAATCCAAAATTTCTTTGCTGGCTTTCAACCGGATTGTCCACATGCCATTCGAACTCATCCCTGAAATGCCTGATAGCCGCAGCTACCGGCCATGCAGCCGCATCTCCCAGCGGACAAATTGTATTTCCTTCAATTTTACGCTGAATATCCCAAAGCAAATCGATATCAGATCTTTTCCCTTTTCCGTATTCAATGTTCTTTAGAATCTTTTCCATCCATCCCGTTCCTTCGCGGCATGGTGAACATTGACCGCAACTTTCGTGACGGTAGAATCTTGCTAATGTAAGTGTATGCCTTACCACGCACTGGTCTTCATCAAGAACAATAAAACCACCTGAACCCATCATTGATCCCGTAGCAAAGCCGCCATCCGATAAACTTTCATAGGTCATCATCCTGGTTTCTCCCTTCGCTGTTTTGAGTAACAAATTAGCGGGAAGAATAGGTACTGAAGAGCCTCCGGGTATACAGGCTTTTAATTTTTTTCCATTAGCAATACCGCCACAATATTCATCACTGAAAATAAATTCCTCTACCGAAATGGTCATATCAATTTCATACACACCCGGCTTACGGATGTTTCCACAGGCAGACAATAGTTTCGTTCCTGTTGAACGGCCCACACCAATCTTTGCATACTCCTCTCCACCCATGTTTAAAATGGGAACTACTGCGGCGAGGGTTTCAACATTATTCACAACAGTTGGGCAATCCCACAGACCTTTTACAGCTGGAAACGGTGGTTTTATCCGGGGATTACCTCTTTTGCCTTCCAGAGATTCCAACAATGCAGTTTCTTCGCCGCAGATATAAGCACCGGCACCCCGTTGTACATATATTTCACAATCGAAGCCGGTACCAAGAATATTTTTTCCCAGAAAATTATGCTGCCTCGCTTCTTCAATAGCCTGTTCCAGAATGTCAACTATCCATGCATATTCACCACGGATATAAATATATGTTCTGTGACTTCCCAGGGCATATGATGCAGCTATCAATCCTTCAATTAATAAGTGAGGCAGGAACTCCATGAGATACCTGTCTTTAAATGTACCTGGCTCGGATTCATCAGCATTGCAAACAAGATAACGGGGCACGCCTTCGGGTTTTGCGAGAAAGCCCCATTTCATCCCTGTTGGAAATCCTGCACCACCCCTGCCACGCAATCCGCTTTTCTTCACTTCTTCTGTAACCTCACCAGGCGTCATTGTTTTTAATGCCTTCTCTACAGATGCATAGCCGCCATTCTTCCGATATGCGTCAAAATACCGGATACCTTCAATATGCACTTTATCTATCAAAACTTTTCTACCCATGTACTGCAGAATTATAAATGCTTATACGATTACAATTATTTATTTGGCTACCTTTTTTTCAACTCATATTTATCAGCCAATTTGCCTGTAATTTTTTCTCCCTTCATATCGAGTTGTATAAGGCTGCTGTCTGTCTTCATATACATCGACGGACCATCTTTTACACCTGTAAGATGAATGATATCAGCACCATGTTTCATCCATTTGCCTGATTCCCCAAATTCATTGCTGCCCGGTCCTTTCGATTTTCTTCCGATGTATAACAGGTGAAGGTCGTATGTACTATCACTTTTCAAAGTCACAGAAGTTTCGATCCCTTCGCAATCGGCACAGGGTAGTATTCCAGAATAGTTTTCAACAGAAAGGCCCTGAATATCTGCTGCATTTTTTGAAGCTGAAGTGTCTACAGCTGTTGAATGCATACTGTGATCTGCAGTTGTACTATCATGACCAGCGTGATCAGAACTTCCATTACAGGCCACAAAAACGGCCATTAGCAAAAAGGCTGAAAATATCTTTAATTTTTTTTTCATCTGATATGATTAATTATTGGTGGCTGCGCGTTTGGTACATTCCTCAATAATCTGATCAACTTTTTGTGGTGTAAGATGCTCGCGGAAAATTTTTCCTAACTGCATCATAGGTGCATAACCGCAGGCGCCGAGACATTCTACAGTTTTCAGGGTGAACAACCCATCAGCGGAGGTTTCACCAACGCCAATGCCTAAGCGCTCTTTAATATAAGAAATGATCTGATCGCTGCCGCTTAACATACAAGGACCTGTTTGACAAACTTCAAACACGTATTTACCAACCGGTTGCAAATTATACATGCTGTAGAAGGTTGCTACTTCGTACACTTCGATAGGTTCTAATTTGAGCAGGGAAGCGACATAATCCATTGTTTCTGCACTCAACCACCCCCCTGATTCTTCCTGCGCCATATGCAGTAATGGAATCAACGCGCTTTTTTCCTTCCCTTGCGGATACCTGTCGATAATTTTTTTGACCTCTTCAAGTTTAACTTCAGAAAACTTCATTATTTATATGGATGTTTCTATTTTTTAATAGTAAGCAGTGAGCAGTGAGCAGTGAGCAGAAACAGCCAGTGGCTGTTTATTCATTCATTGACCTATTCACGCATTCACCTACTTCCCACTTCGCACTTCAAAAGGCTGTTAACTTCATCCTTCGCACTTCTTTCCTACCTACCAAATGTCCCTACCGGGACAAAACAGCCAAACAACAATGCGGTATTTATATTCGGCTGTTCACTTCCCACTTCACATTTCGTATTTCGCACTTCAAAAGGCTGTTTACTTCCCACTTCGCACTTCGTACCTCGCACTTCTTTCCTATCCACCAAATGTCCCTGCCGGGACAAAACAGCCGGGCCAACAAAACTGTGTTTGTATTCGGCTGTTCACTTCCCACTTCCCATTTCCCACTTCATACTTCGCGCTTACTTCCCACTTCGCACTTCGAACTTCGCACTTCATCAAGCGTCCATCTCTCCTGCTATCAAATTCATACTACTCAGTGTAATAATTGCATCACTTAACATACTGCCTCTCACAATTTCTTCATACGCCTGGTAGTAAATAAAACATGGTCTTCTGAAATGGAGGCGATAAGGTGAGCGTCCCCCGTCACTGATAAGATAAAAACCGAGTTCACCGTTTCCACCTTCAACACTCATATACACTTCGCCGGAAGGAATTTCCGTTTCTCCCATCACAATCTTGAAATGCCATATCAGGGCTTCCATCTTCGTATATACATCTCCTTTTTCAGGGAGATAATATTCAGGTGCGTCCGCATGAAATATATCCGCTTCTGCACCTTTGAAATTCTGTA
This sequence comes from Chitinophagales bacterium, assembly GCA_031425315.1. Classification (GTDB taxonomy): domain Bacteria; phylum Bacteroidota; class Bacteroidia; order Chitinophagales; family Chitinophagaceae; genus Pollutibacter. The sequence continues at coordinate 5,807 of JANPJC010000182.1, read as the reverse complement.
CTTTTTGATAAGCCTGGCGGATAATACTCAACGACTCCCATATTTCACTGTTTCTTACCATGAAACGATCGTAATTGTCGCCACTTGTTCCCACTGGAATGATGAAATCAAAATCTTCATATGAAGAATATGGACTGTGAACGCGTACATCGTAATCAACACCAGCTGCTCTGAGATTTGGACCTGTAAAACTATAATTGAGCGCACGCTCAGCAGAAATTGCACCGGTACCTTTTGTACGTTCTACAAATATTCTATTCCTTGCAAAAAGGTCTTCCAGTTCTTGCTGCACTTTTGGATATTCCGCCAGGAATTTTTCAAGCCTGATGAAAGCAGTATCCGAAAAATTTCTTTCAAACCCACCGATCCTTCCCATATTGGTCGTTAACCGGGATCCGCATACTTCCTCGTAAATTTCATAAATCAATTCCCTGTATTGCATCACATACAAAAAACCCGTGTATGCACCTGTATCCACACCAACGATTGAATTACAAATCAGGTGGTCAGAAATACGCGCCAGCTCCATAATAATCACACGCAGATAATCCACACGTTTAGGCGTTTTTACCCCTAATAATTTTTCGCAGGTGAGGTGCCATCCCATATTATTGATTGGAGATGAACAGTAATTCAATCTGTCGGTAAGCGTGGTAATCTGGTAAAGGGGCCTGCGTTCAGCAATCTTTTCAAAAGCACGGTGGATATAACCAACCGTAGATTCTGTTTTAATTATCCTTTCTCCGTCAAGTTCCAATATATTCTGAAATACACCGTGCGTTGCAGGGTGAGTGGGACCAAGGTTTAACGTTGTGGTCTGTTTCTCAATGGAACCTTCGGGAAGTTTTATGTTTATGTGATCAGACATATGCTTAATTATTCCGGGGCCTTATTGGCCCCTGCTACACGATTGCCTTAACGGCCAAACATTTCATCATCCTTATCCACTCTCGTTTGATCTTCCAGTGGAAATTCTTTCCGCATCGGGAAATAATCCATCTCATCTACATTCAAAACCCTTTTCAAATTTGGATGGCCAACGAAATTGATACCATAGAAATCATAGGTTTCTCTTTCCATCCAATTTGCACCAGAAAATAATCCTGATGCAGTATAAATATCAGGTGTTTCAACCGGGGCATACACTTTAAAACGGATACGGGCATTTTCCACCAAATTGTGAAGGTGATAGACTACACACAACTCTTCTCCTTTTCTATCAGGATAGTGAACACCTGTTAAGTCAGTCAGGAATTTAAAGCTGAGTTCACTACTGTCGTATAAAAAATTCAATACCTTGAGATTTAACTCACGTGGTGCAGTAAACGAAATCATGCCGTATTGTTCTTCCCATTCAGTGAGTACCTCACCAAACTGTTCTAAAAGTTTTGTTTTTACAACATCATTCCCAAGCGGCATGATCTTTTTTTATTTTTAGTGATTGATCCCGGTAACTGTTATTGGATACCATAAGATTCAAGCAATGCTTTATATTTCGGGCCGTTTCTTCTTCTTAATGATTCGTTGTGAACAAGGTCCTGAATTTTCATAAATCCATCGAGAATCGCTTCGGGACGGGGAGGACATCCAGGCACATACACGTCAACCGGTACAACCTGATCAATACCCTGCAAAACAGAGTAGGTATCAAAAATACCTCCGCTCGAGGCACAAGCGCCTACAGCCATTACCCAACGGGGTTCAGCCATCTGAAGATATACCTGCTTTACAACCGGGCCCATTTTTTTAGCAATTGTACCCATCACCATCAACAGATCGCATTGACGGGGCGAAAATCCAACCCTTTCTGCGCCAAAACGCGCCAGGTCGTAGTGCGATCCCATTGTGGCCATAAATTCGATGCCGCAGCATGAAGTGGCAAAAGGTAGCGGCCACAAAGAATTTTTTCTTGCCAATCCCACAACCTTATCAAGGGATGTAGCAAAGAACCCTTCACCGGTATGCCCTTCGGGCATATCAACCTGGTTGATACCCCAGTCCTGGGTTGACTTCTGTAATATGTTAAATCGTACGGGACGAGCCATAATCAATTCGTTTTATTGCGTTTAAAGAGATACTTCATATTAACATCAGGCGGCGTTCATAGTTTAGCCTGGAATCACAAATCGGTCCATCAATCTTCCCAGTTCAATGCGCCTTTTTTGATGATATATACGAATCCGCAAAGAAAAAATCCAACAAACATCAACACTGCAAAAAATCCATCCCAACCCAGTGCCCTGAAGTTTACAGCGTACGGATAAAAAAAGATCACTTCCACATCAAACAACACAAAAAGAATCGCCACCAGAAAATATTTAATTGCCATTGGCTGGCGGGCATTTCCCTGCTGCTCAATACCACTTTCAAAAGTCTGTAGTTTATCCGATGTAATACGTTTAGGTCCAACAAAATGGCTCATCGCAATCATACCGGCTACGAATAAGATAGCAAAAAGGATCTGTATGCCAATTGGAAAATAATTGGACGAACTGTTAAGATCATTTACGGCGTTAATGGCGGGAACTTGTAAAATATACAGTTGGTACATAGGCGCTGGGCTTTCTGAGGGCACAAAAATAAGGCAGCAGGGCAGAAAAACAATAAAGCAACCAAAATACAACATACAATACTTTCAGCGTCAGCTGAATGTTTTCAAACTCTCGTATCATCTGGCTTGCAGTATTATTTGTACCATAGTGCCGTAACTGTCAAATTAAAATAAAAAAGCTGGCCACTATAACAGCAACCAGCTTTAATTTATTATTTGATTGAAAAATTATTGTCCGCCAGGCTTCTGCTGAGGTTGACCGGAAGTAGGCTTGGTACTGCCTGCTTGTGAAGCACCCTTGTTATTAGCCTTTTCCAAAACTTTTTTATTGTTAGCGGCATCAGCATTGCCCGGATCCACTTCCAGTATTTTATCCAGGAAAGAAATGGCTGTTGTAAAGTCTTTCTTTACGTTGGCATTATAACCGGCAAGAAACCCATATGCTGTGATGAGCGTATTTTTATTCTTAACCTTATCTGCCTCTGCAATCGCAATGAACTTGGTTGCATCGGGTACGGCCAAACCCTGTTCCATGGTGGTATCCACCAACATCAAAGAACGCATACTCCAATAGTATCCAAATATTTCGTCGGGGAATCGCTGACTATAAATTTTAAATATGCTATCAGAGGTAACGAACTGCTGGGCCTTAAAGTGTTCGATACCGGCATTATAGATATCCACTTTGCCCGGTGTAGGATTAATGGCAAGGGCTTTTGTCATCCATTCAGCTGCTTTTGGCTGATTAGCAACTTTTTTAAAGAAATCACTTGCTTTTCTAACATAGTCAATCTTGTTGACCATTGATGTATCTGCATCAATAGCTTTTGTGAAAAACTCATCAACCTGCAACTGTCTTTCAGGGAATTTCGCCGAAAGAAGCGCCATGGTAACATAGTTTTCAGGTATAATCTGACCCTCTTTTGCTTTGGCAAAAAAGGTTTCCAGATTTTTAATTGCATTCACTGAATCATTCAACTTATCGTAACTATATCCTTTCAAACGGTATAGGCGGGAGTCAGCATTTTCACCTTGTTTAGCAAGCAGTTCATCTGCTTTTTGAATAGCCCCCTGAAAATCGCTGGAAGCAAACAATAAGGTTGCCTCTTCATAATCCAGTGCAGGACCTTTATCGGCAACGGCTTTGTATTTCTCAAAATATGTTTTTGATTTGTATACATCCCGGCTGAAATAGTAGGTATAAAGATCATAATAGGCAGGAGCGTAGTTAGGATCCAGTTCCACAGCATCATTGAAAGCCTTCAGAAATATTTCTTTCTGATCATTTCCCTGAGTGATGTAAACTTTTCCGACTTTATATTTTGCTTCAGCATACTTGGGATCAACAGTTAACGCATTTTGATAGGAAGAAACGGCATTACTTCCATCTGAATTTTTGCGGTAAGCATCGCCCATATTAATCAGCACATCCGGCTCTTTGAACCCTTTGATTGCCGTGGCAAGCTTCAATTTTTCGATGGCATAAGTAGCATCACCTGCTTTTTCGAGATTTGCTTTACCTATTGCGTTGAGGACAGCGATATCTTTCGCTTTTGTTAAACTGAGTGCAGTTTCAAAACGCTGTCTTGAATCAGTAGTATTTCCTTCTGCAAGCTCCACATGTCCCATACCGGCAAGTAATAACGGATTGCTTCCGTTAGCACCCTCCATTCCTTTCCTCAATACATCTTTTGCAGTGGAAATGTTTCCACTCTCACGATGCGCCTGCGACAACCAATATATGGCTTCAGGATTTGCTGGAGCGGCAGCCAATGCTTTTTCCAATGTTTCGATAGCAGTTTGGTAACGCTCGTAATAAAGAAGTTTTTTTCCTTCCTGTACAGATTGAGCAAAAACCATATTGCTCATCAGCATCACTACAGCAACAAGGCCTGTTTTGATTTTTGACATTTGTAAAAATTGATTTTGTTATGAATATTTCAATCAAAAATTGGTTACTCCATCTTCAAATTCACCTTCCGAACACCCAGGTTCATTCTGTCAGGAACAAGGTAAGCCCTGTGGAAAATCAGCTGGCCTTTCTCGTGTGTTAAAAAATTCACAAACCCCTTTCCTAAGCCGGCAAAATTTTCCTTTAATACATAATAAACTCCTCTTCTCATCGGGTACCTTTTCAAAGCAATATTTGCCTGATAGGGTTTAACATACTGCTCTTCCTCACAATTGCTGCATTGAATGGAGGCAATTTTTACCCTTTGCAGAAAACTCAACTGGGTAGAGTCTTCTTTATTGCCTATCCAACTTACGCCAACAAATCCTATAGAGTTTGCATCCGAAGCAACATAATCCAATACCCCTTCACTGGTAGTGGCCGCCTGAACATTCGCTGCAAATGGCTGCCCCTTTAAAATACTATCCAGCATATATCTCACCGTGCTCGTTGCACTAAGGCCATCCATCACCAGTTTATACTTATACCCACTGGTACCATTCAACATCCCCCTGATGTCACTCACTGAAAAAAGCGAATCTTTTGATGCTTTGTTCATCACGACCGCAATAGCATCAGACGCTAATTGTCCGTACTGGGGTGCAAACTCAAGGGTGTCTTTATAGAATTTAACTTCGTCTTCACTCAGCCCCCTGGTGATAATCACCATTCGTATACTGTCTACGAGAAGGTCCTTTATACATTCGGCCTCCGGCTTGTAGTGAGCAATGATTTGTGCATTAGGATATTGGGAAAGAAAAACTTTAATCTGCGAGTCAATTATTGGCTTAAAGCTCTCATCGGCACTGATGTGAATTTTACCGGATGATAAAGTATCGTCGCCTTCCACCACTCTCGCATTTTTCCCGCGATTAGAGCATCCTGTAAGTATAAACACAATTCCTGTTAAAAACAAGAGTTTCATCGCCTTTGTATCGTTGATCAACTGCTTTATCTTCATTTTCCCGCCTGTTGTTTAATTTTATAACCTCTCCAAATTCTAAACGTTCCGTATAATAAACAAGAGCCGCCAAATATTGCTGTGATCAAAGGGTCAAAATCAAATTGGAATCCCAGCTTTCTATACGCCAAAAAGAATATCCCGGCAACAATCCATAAAATTCCCATGCCTAAATCGTAAAAAGATCTTAGACGGGTTTGATGCCTGTACTCTTTTTCTTCAAAATCCTGTTTATTCATTTCTGACTTTTGCGGGATGGGCAAGGTAATAAAAAGCTTCATTATTTCCCTATTTTAATCAGGCACATTTGATCTGAATATTAAATTACTACGGGCTATTTGAAT
>JANPJC010000181.1:0-56870 GCA_031425315.1 Chitinophagales bacterium | reverse complement strand
CTGGGCGCCTGGTTGTTAAGAACTGAAAACTGAGGCCCGTAGAGCGATCCGAAATCAACATCAATGACATAACGCTTTACAGGGTAAAGTTGCCAGGAAGGATGCAGCAGGTGATATTCAGTTGAGCATTTACTGTCAATTTTAGAATATCCCCAGTAATGTTCTGTGATGAATTCTTCTTCTGAATTCAACTGCATTGAAAATAATTCAGTACCGGTCAGCAATTCAAACTTATTCCATTTTCTTTTATGTTTCCATTCATAAGAAATAGTCTGCTGATTGGCTTCATATTGCCAGTTATGTTTCATTGGAAGTGTAACATATTTTTCATCGTACAAGGAATTTGCAATTAACGTAAGTGCAGGTTTTGAAACTATTTCTTTGATAAACGTCACTCCTCTTTTCTGTTCACCCTGCTCTTTTCTTAAAACATAAAATCTCAAATTGACTTCCTCAAAGTTTACATGAAAGGGAACATGAATTCCTTTCAGTCTCGTATCAATAAACATAAAGCCCACCAGGCTCACGTAGCATTTGTTGTCCCACAAATCAAGAGAGGTTCCGGCAGGGACGAAAGGTTTAAGTATCTCCGGATCAATAATATAATTGGCAAACGCAAGTTTTCTCCATTCTGCGGTAAGAAAGATGGTTTTATATATACTACTGTTTGTATTCATGGTAGCGATAGTTTATAACCATCCAGTGACTGGAAAGTTTAATCTTTTATTGATGTGAAAGCCGCTTACTCATGCAAACACTTACATCCACCCCCTCATACTGTCCATAATTGGGAATGATTGAATAACCCGTTTTCTGATAGAGCGAAATGGCTTCGGGTTGTTTGATTCCCGTTTCAAGAATAGCTGTGGTAAATCCAAGCTCTACTGCCCACTTTTCAAGTTCGATTAATAATTGTATGGCAATCCCTTTGCGCCGGTGTGCATATGGCACATACATGCGTTTGATTTCTATTGTGTCGTTTGTATAGGGTCTGATAGATCCACACCCTGCTACAATATTATTTTCGTACGCTACGATAACATGTCTGATCGTTTCTAAAGAATTGAATTGAAAAAAAAATTCATAATCATCACCATCTCTGATCTTCATGTCCTCATTTAATAAGTCTACCAATGACAAAAAATCGGGATCATTCGAGTCTGTACGCTTGAGTATCAATTTATACATTACTATCAATTTGTAGTCAAACCGGTTTGATATTGACAAATTCATCGAGATTCAAAATAACACCGAACTCTTCAATCGTGGATGAAAATTCAAGTTGGTTGAACTTTTCCTTAACAACATCATCCTCCTGCGCACGTAAAATTTTCAGATCAGGCACCTCAAAATCAAAATCTTCAAAATAGCCATCAAATTCAAACATGATAATTTCATACGGCACCAATCCTGTCTCTTCAATTCTGTCTTCATTCATCGTATATTCTTTTTGAATGATTACAAAATCCGCAGGAGGCAGTATCACGGGTATATGTTGTGGCCATAAGGTGGCAGTATATAATTCTCCGTTGCTTTCGTTTTTCAAAATGAAATAACCCGCTACAAACACGTCTTCTACCAGGCTTTCCTGCAACTCTCCTCTTTGTACAAGGTGCCACCACATTGCATTGGAAGTCTCCGGAGGGAGAAAATCCAACTGCAAATCATTGAATTGCTGCAATACCAGTCCATGATTTTGATTGCGCCAAAGCTGATGCAGTTCGCCCCGGTCATATTTGGAAGGCATTTCATATTCTTCCATTTCCGTCAATACGTAAAGATCCAGCTCAGCAATCAACTGATCGACAATAGGAAAACTTTCAAGTCCAAAAAAATCGGGTCGTACCAGGTTGAGGCTGAATGTAAAATTGAGATAAGTGAACTCATCGAAATTATCGAACAGGGCAATATCTTCTGCCGATTCCAGTGGATCGGTATGTTCGATAGTAAAATATACACCGGTTTCCGGATTTTCATAAACCCACTGATCAGGTATTTCGCTGGTATTAAAATAAATATGTTCAGTTAAAAAAGCGGCGAATTCTTCTTCTGTCAGATCGCTTTCCTTTTTTTTGTAAAAATGCAGGTCAAGGCTCATGCGCTACGATTTTGCGGTTGTGAAACAAACGCGGTTAAATTTCCATGAAAGTTAATTCCTCCACCCCATGCGGCCATATTTTATTTCCTGAATTAAATGACAACATTCAATATCATTTATTAGCCAAGGGAAAATATGGGTGGTAGATTAAGTGCTGATCATAGCTCCTTGCAAATACGATTTAGGGTTTTCCCTGATCACTAACTGCAGAATGCACTGGCTTCAATCTAAACTGTAAGTTTAAATTGTTCAGTTACCATTTCATTTCCATTCACAACAATTGCTAATGCATGTTTACCAGGATAATGTTTGCGGGTAGTGAGATCTGCAAATGATATTTTTTTGCTGAAAGAATATGTTTGCCCTGGTTGGTAAATATTTTCACTGATTCTGAATAGTTTTCGGTTTTGACTGCCTGATGATTTCATGTAGTAGACTGCGAAATCAATTCTCAATTTCGCTTGGGTTGTTGCAGTATTTGTGAGATCAAAACTAAAATGTAGCGTTTCTCCTAATTGTATTTTTTTCGGTTTGAGTTTGAAATTACTTACCGTTGCATCATGTGTGCCTGATAATCCAAAAATGGAATAAATCTCAACATCCGCTTTTTTTAATAATGTTCGGCTTCCATGTCTGATAATCCAGTCTGTTTCTTTACTCAATCCCTGCCATTTCTTTACTATTGATGAAACAAGTGATGGATGATCTTTCGCGATATCGTTAAGATTATTAGCCACACTTCTTCTGACATATTCCGAAGTGTCAGATTTCAAATTTTCAAGTATAGGAAGAATAGGCGCCGGATCTTTTTTAAGATGCTGTAAAGCCATGGCCCATGGCAACCTGGGTCTGCAACCCTCACTGCTGAATCGCCGTACATGAAGATTTTTGTGATTGCTCCATTTCAACATTTGCTTCATTACTTTTTTTGGATCCGCTTTAATGAAGGGCCGTATAGCAAATTCACAACTTGCATAAGTTGTAATCTCTTCAATTGCATTTAGCGACTCTGAGGGAAATTCCAACCCGTATTGCTCAACATAATCGGGGAAAAACATATACTCAAAACCTGAAGGAATGTTCTTGCTTTTTAAATGAGTTATAATTGTCAATATCTGGGGGATACTCTTCCTGAAATCCGGATGAAGCTGATCGTGCAGCGCTGTTGCGATGTGCCGCATTCTTTGTTTTAATTCTTTTGATTCCCATTCTTTATTAAAAACAAATTTTGAAAAGGATAAAGCGTTAAACGTAGGAATTATTTCGGCACAATTTTTTGCCAAATGGGAAATAAAAACTTTACTGTAAATTTCTTTCAGGGCGTCGGCCATTGTAGTTCTGTTTCTATTACAATGTTACATACAAATTAAATTGAAGATGATTGTAGTTTGGATTCCTGCAGATTTTATTCCTTCATATCTGTATAAATGTATGCTACATTTCAGCCTTTCGGCATTGAAGTTTTTCTGATGCAACCTTCAGTTTATGAGATACTAAGCAACCATTGAACATTCCCTGGCTGAATATAAAGATCAGGTACTCTGATAAATTATCTATGACTAAACAATACCATGATAAGCATACTGATGCAAATAATAATTATCGCCAGCAATGCATTCGATCGTAAGGAAAATTTTTCTTTAAAAAGTCGTACTGAAGCTAAAATGACAGTTGTGGGAATTGATAATAAAAATGGCAGCCACAGTAATTCATAAACCGCCCCTACAGCAGCATATTTATAAACATCAAAAAAAGATGTAAAGGCTGCGAATACAAGTATAAAGCAACTAAGAATGATCAGTAATTTGCCGGATGCAGATTTGTTGGAAGCTGCTGAATTTTGCATTTTAAAAGATTACTATTTAGTGGCTGTTGGATTCACGGTTAATTAGATGTATTCTTAAAAGATTGTATATCAGCATTTTAAAAGCGTCATGTTGGCAGATAAATTTCAATACAATGGACACTTTCATTCATTAAAACTAAAAAAGGTTGCCGGATGACAACCTCTTTTTGTTGCGAGGGGGAGGATCGAACTCCCGACCTTCGGGTTATGAGCCCGACGAGCTACCGCTGCTCTACCTCGCGATGTGGAGCGCAAAAGTAGCTTTTATGAATTTATCCTCCAAACAAATTTTACTGTTTTACCTTTACCGACTGATGAAATCGGGATTTGTTAATATTTTCGGAAAGCCCAATGCTGGTAAGAGCACTCTTATGAATGCATTAGTGGGTGAAAAATTGGCCATTGTTTCTCCTAAAGTGCAGACGACCCGTCACAGGATTCGCGCATTTTTAAACGGCCCTGATTTTCAGATTATTTTTTCTGATACCCCGGGCATCATTGAACCTGAATATAAACTGCATGAAAAGATGATGCATGCAGTGAAAAGCAGTTTGGAAGATGCTGATCTTGCATTATTACTGGTTGATGTACGTAACGAACCTGAAGCTGTTCATGCTGTTTTTGAAGGGTTAAGATTACGGGTGCCAGCTTTCGTTGTATTAAATAAAATTGATCAGGCCAAACCGGATGACATTAAGAAAGCAACGGCATTTTTTGAGCAGCAGCGATATTGTAAAAAAATAATCACAATTTCTGCTGCTAAAAAAATGAACCTGGATGTTCTGTTGAAAGACATATTGGATGTGTTGCCGGAAGGAGAACCTTTTTTTGCGGAAGATGATATAACTGATATGCCTTCCCGCTTTTTTGTAGGTGAATTAATTCGGGAGAAAATCTATGAACTGTTTGACCAGGAAATACCTTATCAAACTGCGGTACAGGTTACTGATTTTAAAGAGAAAAAGACGTTGATAAAAATAACGGCTGAAATAATTGTTCAGCGTGAATCGCAGAAAGCAATTTTACTGGGCCAGGGTGGCAAAACAATCAAAAATCTTGGCACCATGGCACGTAAAGAGATAGAAGCTTTTCTGGGTTCAAAAGTATTTCTGGAGTTGTTTATAAAAGTGCGACCGAAATGGCGTGATAACGACATGCAGTTGAAAGAGTATGGTTATGTGTAAAGTTAAACAAAGAAGATGTGATGTGTTTGTTCCGTGCAGTAATGAATTGAAGCGTACATCAAACAGAATAGAATAAAATTCAGCAGAGATGAGCATTTAGTTGAACTGCTGGAAGAATGTAATAAGATCACCGCAAATAAACAACCCTGACCGGCAACGGTTTTAGTTTTATGAGTTTTACAGTAGCAATAGTAGGCAGGCCGAACGTTGGAAAAAGTACATTCTTTAATCGTTTGATTGAGGAACGTAAAGCAATCGTGGAAGATACACCAGGTGTTACCCGCGATCGGCAGTATGGAGAATGTGAATGGTCTGGCAAAAATTTCAATGTAATTGACACGGGTGGATTTGTGCCTGATAGCGAGGATATATTTGAAAGAGAAATCAGGAAGCAGGTATTAATAGCAGTTGAAGAAGCGAGTGCAATTGTGTTTATGGTAGACTGTACAACCGGAATCACGAATTTTGATGAAAGTATGGCTGATATTCTCAGGCGTTCGTCCAAACCTGTTTTCCTGGTAGTGAACAAAGTTGATAATCATCAAAGGCTGATGGAGGCATCAGAGTTTTATAGTTTAGGATTTGACCGCACATATTTTCTTTCGTCTATTTCAGGTACGGGTTCAGGTGAAGTACTTGATGCCATAGCCGAATTGGTTCCTGCCACTCCGGAAGGGGAAAAGGAAGAGTTGCCGAAAATTGCAATCATTGGACAACCAAATACCGGTAAATCGTCATTGCTCAATGCATTGGTTGGAGAGGAGCGTACAATAGTAAGCGATATAGCCGGAACCACCCGCGACACTATTCATACCCGTTATAAACTTTTTCAGAAAGATTTTATTTTAATTGATACGGCGGGAATTCGACGGAAATCAAAAGTAGACGAGGACCTTGAATTCTATTCGGTGATCCGTGCAATTAAGGCTGTAGATGAGGCTGATGTTTGTTTGTTGCTGATTGATGCCGAAAAAGGTATCACACAGCAGGATCTCAATATCTTTTCGCTGGCTACTAAAAAGGGGAAGGGAGTGGTGTTGCTGGTTAATAAATGGGATCTTGTAGATAAAGAAACCAACACTGCGAGAGATACAGAAGCTGAGTTAAAGAAACGACTTGCTCCGTTTTCCGATGTTCCTATTCTGTTTATCTCAGTAAAAGAAAAAACCAGGATCTTTAAGGTAATTGAAATTGCATTGGAGGTTTTTGACAACAGGCAACGCAAAATTGCCACTTCAAAATTGAATGATATAATGCTGAAGGCAATTGAATCATATCACCCGCCGGTGGTAAGAGGCAACCAGGTTAAAATTAAATATATTACTCAATTGCCCACAGTGGTGCCCAGCTTTGCCTTCTTTAGTAATTACCCAGACGAAATCAAAACGCCCTACAGAAACTACCTCGAAAACCAGTTAAGGGCCAACTTTAATTTTAAGGGTGTACCAATACGGGTGTTTTTTAGAAAGAAGTAGGCATAGTTTTCTTTGTCAGGATTTTGCAGGGATGAAATGAATCCTTTACATTTGTTATCTGTTCCTATTGAACCGGATTTTTTTAGTTTTGTATTCCCTGTCAATTGATGCTTGTCTCCGGTTACTGCCAAACTATCAACTTAACATTCGAACTAATATACCCTGTAAGTGTTACGACCTTATTAAGATTATTATCTTTTTTAGTACATGAGAAAACAAGTGCCCCGCTTCACAGCGGGGCTATTTTTTTTGATAAACCCCAATGGCAATCCTGCACTGATCAGCGTTGACGCGGTTTATATGGGTTGAATGTAATTCAAGAATATTTTTTATTTAAAGAATAGCTTGCATTTGCGGATATTTATAAACCTCAGAAGTAATAGCTTCGAAGTTGTGCAACGTATTGGTAAATATGTTGAGTATTAACAATCATTGCGTCAAATCCAGATATTAGATATTGAAAGGAAGTTTAGCATGGAGTAATAATAAGTTTGCTTCATCAAAACTTTTATTCGCAGCTTTTTATGGGGAATAAAACATTTTTCAGCAGGGAAAATACCTTTGCCGGTTCAGAAAATTTCAAAAATTTCGCAGACTTCCTTAGGTGTCAGACACCTTCGCAGGGATTGATCAGGAATGGGGCTACGAGGTGTCTGACACCTATGCCTTCCCAATTTGGCGTAAAAGTTTAACAGCCTCTTTTTTTATCCTTTCTAATTCCTCTTTCTTCATATTTATGAAACTGTTGTCTTGCAATTTGCCAACAACATTTTGCATTTCGGCTTCATTTTCAAAAACCATTTTACGGAATGGATTGGTATAGTCCTTTTCTCTCGATTGAAAAATACCGTCAACCAGCCATGCACGGGTTTCTACACTTTCTTTTATAAATGCTGTAATTAAACCAGTCGTAAAATCCTTTTTATTGAAACCCACAATTTCACGCAGAGAGGCAAATGCATGACTAAGTTTTTGACCTGCATACGACTCTCCCTCTGCGATATAAAATTCATGTATTTTATCCCAGTCAGCTATTTTGCCATTTCGTACAGCTGCTTTCATTTTATCTACACGATCTGCCGCAATAAGTTGCCCGCCGATATTCAGCCAGTGATTGCGCTTTGCGGTCCATGGAAATGTCGCAATGGTCTCACTTATATTTTTTATTTTATTTTTCCGGAGAAACGTCGCCAACTCTTCTATTCCGTAAAGCCTTATCATCTGTTTGAAAACTGCGTATGCCTTTCTTACTTTAATCAGAATGGTTTTTCTGTCGCTGTTTTCAAACCCATCTGCAACAATTTGAAGCTCGTCAATAACTTTATCCTGGTCGTTGAGGAGCGTTCTTCCTTTTTTTAAATATTGATCGCTGGTAAAATTTCCATCAGCCTGAAATTTTTTGTACCAGGCCTTTCCTGTGCATTCTTCAATCAATTTCAACGCATCAAACATTTCATTGATGCTGTCTGGTGCGAGATAATTTAATTCGAGGTTTTGAATTTTCTCAGTACGAGCATCACGCGCCTGATATTTCCACTCGTTTCGTGTTAACGCATAAAGATTGTACAGGAACCAATATCCCGGCAATACAATAAGTTCGTTTTTGCTCTCTTCATTACTAACCAGCGAGAATGGTACAGGTATGTTTAATTCAGCCGGATAGTCTCCTTTGGCAAGAATTGTAAAAGAAGCAAATTTCGAGTTGTGTTTAAGACTCACGCACAGTCCCGGCCAGAATCCTCTTCCGGCTACTAATTCTCCATCAGGACTTCTTGAGTTATGGTTGGAACCGATCGTGGCCCCTGCAGCCATATTTGTTTGTCCCATCACCAACGCTGCACATAAAAAAGAGTTGTTATGGTGCTGCTCGTGGAAAGGATAAATCAAAGTGTTTAATACTTCACAACAGGAAATAGTACTGTTGTTACCAAGATAAGAATTGATTAACCTGGCGCCATATTTCAACTGCGAGTGCGAAGCCATAAAAAAGCGTACAGCTTTTACGCCATAGAAAATTTTGCAACCATAACCTACAATACCGTTAACGAGTTCACAGCCTTCACCTACCTGTGATTTTGCATCAGCTGAACTATTGAGCGTGACATTTTTAATTTTGTTCGCGCCTTTCAGATATGCATCCGAGCCAATCCAGACATCTTTTACAATTTTGCAATTCTTTATAACTGTCCGGTCACCAACTTTACCATAATATCCACGTTGCCTGTCAAATTTCTTTTCTGTCAATTCTTTAAATCTGTTCATCAATAATTCATCATCACGAAACTTTGCCCACAAGTATGCGTCTCCCGGTAACATACCATTAAATGGGAGTATACCCCGCCCGGCATTTTCGTTACATACCTCCAGCCATATCCTGATGTTTTCGGGTTCTCCATCTTTTATAATACCATTGCCGAATTTAGAAACACTGGTAGTGGCGAGTTCATTTACATTCACCACCATTACTTCATTGCCTAAAATGTAGTGAGATAAATAATTGACATTATTGATTACTACATTATCACCAAGGTCACTACTGATAATTGTGCTGTTGTACAGGCCAACAGGCAAACGCAGATTGTGAAATTCCAGGTACCATGGCTCCAGTTTGCCAATGCGTACTAATCCAAAAAATTTACAGTTTTTTACCAGTTCTGCATTAAATGCATCGGAAACAAGAATTTTATTCCAATCGTCCGAAGTATTATTGTTTCTTACCAGCGATTCTATTTCGTATGCACTGAGGTGCCTATAAGATATACCATTGCGGTTTTGTGTATTGCGCAAATGATATTCATCTTTTCCTTCCGGCAAATATTCAGGAGCGATAAATTGATAGCCTATAGTATTGAGTGGACGTTTGTGGATGAGGTTCATCAGCTAATTTATAAGAAATTCGGTAATAGCTAAATTCTGCTCTTTCAGTCTACCCTTTATTCTACTGTTACACTTTTTGCAAGATTGCGCGGCTTGTCTACATCAAGACCTTTACTCACCCCAATATAATAAGCCAGCAATTGCATGGGTATAACATTTAACATCGGAGCGACAATTTCATCGGCTTCAGGAACTGTCATTACATCATCAGCCATGCCGGTGATTGTTTCATCGCCTTCGGTTATTACTGCAATCACTTTTCCTTTGCGGGCCTTTATCTCCTGGATGTTGCTAACTATTTTTTCATGAAATGGATCTTTAGTGGCAATGAATACAACAGGTAAAGTTTCATCCACTAATGCGATGGGACCATGCTTCATTTCCGCAGCAGGATATCCTTCGGCATGTATGTAGGAGATTTCTTTTGTTTTAAGTGCACCTTCCAACGCTACTGGGAAATTATATCCCCTTCCGAGATATAAGAAATCGCCTGCATTGCTATATTTTTCAGCGATAGATTTAATTTTTTCTGATTGCTTTAACACAGTTTCCACTTTTTCAGGAATCTCATGCAGTTCCTGTAATAATTTTTGATAACGAGAATTATCGATTGTTCCTTTTTCGTGCGCCAGTTTCAGCGCAATCATTGTAAGCACGGCAAGTTGTGCTGTGAAGGCCTTTGTACTCGCAACACCTATCTCAGGACCAGCATGGGTATAGGCGCCTGAATGTGATGCCCGCGCAATTGAAGATCCAACCACATTGAGCACACCAAAAATAAATGCGCCCTGTTCTTTAGCTTTTTCAATCGCCACTAATGTATCAGCTGTTTCACCACTTTGAGAAATGGCAATAATCACATCCCCTTTATGAATGACGGGATTGCGGTACCTGAATTCAGAAGCATATTCAACTTCCACAGGAATACGGCACAGTTCTTCAAAAATATATTCGGCTACCAAACCGGCGTGCCAGCTGGTACCACAGGCCACCATAATTATACGGTTGGCATTTTTGAGGTGTTCAATATTCAACTGTACACCTGCCATCTTAATTTGTCCATTTGTAACATCAAGCCTTCCTCTCAAACAATCATAAATCGTATGTGGTTGCTCGAAAATCTCTTTAAGCATAAAATGCTCAAATCCGCCTTTTTCGATAGCAGCAAGCTCTATATCCAGCTTGGTAATAAATGGAGTAAGCTTTTCATTCCCGAGATTCTTTAAAATCAATTCATCGGGTTTAATGATAGCTAGTTCGTAATCATTAACGTACACCACTTCTTTGGTATACTCAACGATAGGTGATGCGTCAGAGGCGAGAAAATGTTCACCCTTTCCGATACCAATAACAAGCGGACTTCCTTTTCGCGCTGCTATTAATGTATCAGGAGATTCCTGATCAACAATTACAATTACATAAGCACCTACCACTCTTTTGAGCGCTATGCGCACTGCTTCCTCAAGTGTGCACTGATTATTTTCACGGATATCATCAATGAAATTCAGTAACACCTCAGTATCCGTATCACTGTGAAACTGGTAACCTTTTTTGGTCAGTTCCTGTTTAAGCTGCGCATAGTTTTCGATAATCCCATTATGGATCATAGCCAGCTTGCCACTTGCCGAACGATGCGGGTGCGCGTTTCGGTCATTGGGCTCTCCGTGAGTAGCCCACCTGGTGTGACCAATGCCTATATTTGAATGCAGATTTACTCCAACAAGACTTTCTTCCAGTTCAGCAACTTTACCTTTCTTTTTGTAAACTTTGAGTTCATCTGACAGGAGGGCAACACCCGAGCTATCGTATCCCCTGTATTCAAGTCTTTTTAATCCTTTGAGAATTACTGGATAAGCTTCTCTGTGGCCAACGTAAGCAACAATTCCGCACATATGGTATTTTTATAGTATGTCTAAAATTCTGGCAAATTATTCAATAAATGCAAGACAAAGACCATTCCATCGAAGACAGAACGGTTTCCATCGAAAACGAACCTTATTTATAATAAATTGCCTTTGAGGAACATATAAGCACAGGAAAAATAAATAACAAGACCTGTTACGTCAACCAGTGTCGCTACAAATGGAGCGGATGATACGGCAGGATCTGCGCCAAGCTTTTTTAAAATGATGGGTAACATTGACCCGGTCAGGGTCCCCAGCAACACCACACCTATCAATGACAAACCTACAGCAGCGCCAATAAGCCAGTAGAAAGGACCATACACATCCGGAAAAAACTGCGACCATAATATCACTCTGAAAAAACCTATAAAACCCAGCACCGATCCCAGTAATACGCCGGAAATTATTTCCCGCTTCATTACCCGCCACCAGTCAGACAATTCCACCTCACGAACAGCCATTGCCTGAATGATGAGGGTAGAGGCCTGCGATCCGCTATTTCCTCCGCTGGCAATGATCAAAGGAATGAAAAGTGCGAGTACCACTGCTTTTTGAATTTCATTTTCATAATGCCCCATGGCAGTAGCGGTGAGCATTTCTCCAAGGAAAAGGACAATCAGCCATGTGACTCTCTTCTTAAAAAGTTTAAGAATTGGAATTTCAAGATATGGTTCATTCAGCGCCTCAGTTCCTCCCATTTTTTGCATGTCTTCACTAAATTCTTCACTTGCCACCCAAAGCATATCATCGATAGTGACTATTCCGACAAGAATCCCCTGGTCATCTATAACAGGCAGGGCTACGCGATTATTCATTTTAAAAACCTGGCTCGCTGCTTCCTGGTCGTCATATACGTGTAGGGCGATAAATCTTCCGTCAGTTAACTCTTTTACCGGCTTTTCGGGTGGAGCGAAAAGAAATTCCCTGATCCTGATATCGTCTACCAACTGTCCGGTGTGGTTGATGATATAGATGACATCAATTGTTTCACTGTCGCGTCCAAACTGCCTGATATGATCCAGTACTTCCTTTGCAGTCCAGTCTTCCTCAACTGCAATATAATCCGGGGTCATCAGCCTGCCCACGCTCTCTTCAGGATAGCCCAGCAGTGAAAGAGTTATCTTGCGTTCTTGCGGATTCAGCATTTTAATCAATTCTCTTACCACTTCTGTTGGCAACTCTTCAAGAAATGATGTACGGTCATCTGCCGGCAGTTCATTTAGTAATTCTGCTGTTTTGATGGCAGGCAGGTCATGAATGATATGTTTTTGCATCGACAGGTCTAAAATCTTAAAAGTACTGGCAGCGCGGTGAACAGATAGGGTAGCTATAATTCTGGCCGCAAAATCTTCATTTTCTTCAATAAGGTGCACTACATCACTGATATTCTGATTATTCAGAAAATCCTGGATATGAAGCTTGTTGTCGTCGGCTATTACTTCTTCAAACTGTTCCTGCAGGCTGCGTTCCTCTGTTTCAATCATGATTGCACGAATTTGTGCTAATTTAATTATAGTTTTTCCTAAAACATGGGTTATTCATGATACAGCCATTTCTAATTGTTGGTCCCACACCGCTGATGGGCAGGGGTATTTTTACTTCTTCAGATATCGCTGCGGAAACGATCATTGAAATAGCGCCGGTAATAGTAATGACGCTAAAGGATCGGGCACTTTTGGATCAAACTGTATTACACGATTATATTTTTGAATGGGGCGAGCATAAAGACCAATGCGCAATGGCACTTGGATATGTGCCGTTGTACAATCATTCTTATACTTCGAACTGCGAGTATGAAATGGATTATGATGAAGCACTGATCACGATCACCACAAAAAGGAATATCAAGGCAGGTGAGGAGTTGTTTATTAATTATAATGGAGATTGGGATAATGGTACTCCTGTGTGGTTTGAAGTTAGTGTGGAGTGAGCAGTAAGCAGTGAGTAGTAAGCAGTGAGCAGTGAGTAGTAAGCAGGGAACAGCCAATACAGGTTGTACGTTTTAAGTTATACGCAGTTATACGTATTTCGTTAATTCAAACATGTATTTGTATTGGCTGTTTAACCAGCAACCAGTAACCAGTAACCAGCATTTTAGTAAATCGGTTATACTAGTCAGTTACTCTTCCGCCTGCTGCCACCCATGCACTGATTTTATCTTTTTCATCCTGCGTTAACGGACCGGTTGGGGGCATTGTACCCAGGTCAACGGCACGTGTTTTGATCAGCTGCGCATTTGCTACGATATTACAATCAATTGTAAAATTAGGATTTGGTTGCTGGCCGTTAGTAGTATGGCAGGTGACGCAATTAGATCCGATCACTGATTTGGCAGCAGTGAATAATGGGCCTGCTGTAGATGAGCCCTCTGCAACGGATACTGTGGCAGTTTTAGAACAGTTAGCTGCACTTTTAACTGTCACGGTGTAATTTCCTTTCGCAACATTGTCGAATACATTGGATGCCTGGAATGTTGACCCGTTGATACTGTATTGCAGATTACTGCTGCCGCTGGCCGTTACCGTTATCCGACCGGTATTTTTGCATGCCAGCGTTGCCTCCGAAGCTACAGTGACGGCGATATTTACGCTTGCGCAGGGATCTGCAGGTGGGGCGGGGGAGTCATTTTTTCCGCAGGACAAGGAAAGTAAAAGCAAAAGAATGGCAGGGGAAACGCCTGTTTCCCTGAATTTGATCCGCTTCATGTTGGTTGTTTTATTTTTTAGAAAGATGTAAGGGCGGAGTATACTTTACTCCCAAAAATATTCCTGAAGATTTAAGTTTGATCTGTCCATATCCCAATTCCCTCAGCGGAAATTTAAAAAACGGTTCTACCTGTACAGAAATCGAAGGGGTGATGAATTGTTCAAATCCTGCGGATATGTTGCCGATCGCAAACCAATAATTACTATTTGCTTCATTAATCCAATGTTTATATTTTGGATTATTATAGTGAGTATACCAATAATGTAAATCTTCTTTTTTCATAAAATAGGATGAAAATCCTGTGCTCACAAATGCCCTGCTTTTACTTTTCACCAGCCAATCAAATCGAACGTTCAACGGTATATCCCACATAAAACACTCTGCATTTACCTGTTTAATCTTTACATAAGGATCAGCAGGACTGTATCCCGGAATTTTGCCGTACGAATTGCCGGTTGTATAATATTTGTTTGTATAAAGGAAGGCTGTTTGGATCGACCATCTCCTGTTAATCTGATACCCGGCCGTGATGCCCATTGTATGCCCATTCTTCACTGATTTTGTATTGCCGACCCTGCTAAAGTCAGGTGACCAGGTTAAACCAATCTGTAAAGCATTTTTTGTAATGCCATCTAAATTATTGGCTTTGGATTTTTTCTTTTTATCCTTTGCGCCGGCCTGGGATAACGCAGCATTTTCATCAGTTTTGATTGATGGTTTTTCCGCTTTATCTGTTGAATCTATAACTTGATTTTTTGCAGATATTGGTTTGTCGCCTGATGGTTGATCGTAATCAGTTTTTGCAGGATTTTGTTTTTGGTTGTTTGAACCAATTGGCAGATTGTTGTCAGATGTTTGCTTTTTTTCATTAGTTATATATGGATTACCCCGCGTAACATTAGTGGATTCTTTGTCTCCAATCGCAACATTTAAGTCCACTACATTGCTTTTCCCTTTCGATAAATCCATTGATGTTTTGTTATCCGCTGATTGATTAAGCCTGTTGTCAGGCTTCACAGGTGTTTTATCCAATTTAACATCAGCCTCTTTTTTCGAATGACTGGTGTGGTTACTTTCACCAGTTGATGTGGTGGATCTTTTTTCACCGTTTGTATTCTGTGCAATTGTTTCATCTGCGTCATTTTGGTTTTGCCGAACGGGAGCATTTCCTGCACCTTGATTAATTCCTTCACTTGCAGTAGTCGGCTCCGCAGCAGCAAGGCTTGCTGCTACTTTGCCCTCTTGTATTTGAATAGCATTTTGTTTAGATGGGACGGAAGGGTATTGTGTTCCTAAATAAGTTAGCGTCAACAGCAATAAAAGGTCGGTGATGACTCTCAGGTACCATGTTTTGTCGACATATGGCACAGGCATATCTTTATCCAGCCTGGAGGAAATTATATCCCAACCCGCAGGAGACACCGGCGTCTGATTTACTTCAGCCGCTTCCCGGCTGAGCCGGTCCAGTTCTTCATCAGAAAGGTTATGCATATGCTTTATAGCGGGTTAGTTGCAATAATAATTTCTTCATCTTCTCTCTTGCTTTCGACAGGTTAGATTTTGACGTGCCAACTGATATACCAAGATGTTCGGCGATGTCATCATGAGAATAGCCTTCTATCACGAATAAATTGAAAACATTTCTGTAGGCGGGTGACAGCTGGCGGATAGCATCAATAATTTCTTTGTACGAAATCTGGTCCAAAGCTGTCGCCTGGTTTTCAGCCGGAATATCAAATTCTTCAGGTAAGGTATGGGTCATCGCGTTGTGCTTATTTTTGCGGAACTGATCTATACATGTATTGATCAATATCCTTTTAAACCAGCCTTTCAGCGAGGTAAATGTATCGGCATATCGGTTGCTTTCAAACTTGTGAATGTTCTTAAATAACTTGATAAAACTTTCATTAACCAATTCTTCTGCTTCTTCCTGGCTTTCAGCATAGCGGTAACAAACAGACATGGCATAGTCAGCAAGCAGATGATATAACTCCTTCTGACTGGCACGGTCGTTTTTAATACAACCATTCAGTAATGATATAATTTTCTCCTGTACAGGCAATTCAGCGCGTTGGCAGATTAAAGTTACATTTTAGTTTCTATGCCTTTATCACCGATACGATTTACTGTTCATTACGGTTGCCACATGATCAACAGAATCAGGGAAATTTTTTCAGGATATCCCTCACTGATTGTTGATAATGGCCTCCAAACAGCAGTAAATGAATCAAAAGCGGGTAAAGCTGAAAGAGGGATATACGTTCCTGCCATCCATCAGCCAGCGGGTATTCAGATTGATAGGCTTCATAAAAAGCGTCGTCAAAGCCACCAAATAAACGTGTCATCGCCAGGTCGGTTTCCCGATGGCCATAATACACTGCAGGATCAAAAACAGCTGCCTGGCCATTTTCCAGTGCAATAAAATTACCACTCCAGAGGTCGCCATGTAAAAGTGCCGGAGGTTCAGAAGGCACTATCCCGGCGAGACGTAAACAAAATTTCTCAGCCATTTCCAAATCAGCATTCTCCAGTAATTGCTTTTTGATAGCCTTCCTGATATTATTGAGAATCCGGTTTTCAGTATAAAATGAAGACCAATCCGGCAGAAAATTGTTCTCCTGTGTCAGTCTCCCGATGTAGTTGGACTCAAACCAGCCAAAAGAATTGTTCGTTTTTCTATGGAGACGTGCCAGCCCTTTTCCAAATGACGACCAGAAGTCATCTTTCTTGCGACTTTGTCCCAAATATTCCATTACCAGGTATATCTCCTGGTGAAATTTACCATCGAAAAGTGGCTGAGGGATTTTAAGTGCACCGGCCTCGGTTAAAGCCAAAAGTCCCCGGGCTTCTTTTTCAAAAAAGTCAAGACCGAATAACGCAGCATTTACCTTCAAAAAGAAAGGACCGGCCGAAGTTTCAACTATAAAGCATTGATTGATATCACCACCTCTGGCATGCAAAGTGTTTTTAATCTGAACAGTTGTTT
This sequence comes from Chitinophagales bacterium, assembly GCA_031425315.1. GTDB lineage: Bacteria > Bacteroidota > Bacteroidia > Chitinophagales > Chitinophagaceae > Pollutibacter. The sequence continues at coordinate 39,794 of JANPJC010000181.1, read as the reverse complement.
TAAAAAATTGGGTAAAATGATGTTCCAGATGTAGATGAAAGGCAGGGTTGAACTGCATGTAATTATTTTTTGAGGAAATAGTCTACTAAAAATTCCCATTCTTCTGCTATCGATGCACCATTGCGCTGTTTTCCTGCACGACGGTACCAATAATCGGCATTCCATTCATCACCTTCCACCCTGTGAAGATATGCATGCACCCACGCTCCTTCCACTCCATTTACATGCTCAACTAAATCATGCGCTTTTTGCCAGTTTCCCCTTTTTTCATACCAAAGGGATTCCAGAAAAACATTGATTTCTGCCGGAGGTGTCTCATCCTGTAACGATGAGTTGAATCGTAATATATCCATTTATTGTAAAATTACTGCCTGGTATCTTATTGAAACAAGTTAATCCCCTCACATTTCGTACCATTCTTTATCTCCTGGTGTTGAAAAAGGAACAGTATCATATAAGTAAAAAAAAAGACGGAACAAAAGCTCCGTCTTTAAAAAATAATTGAATTTGTACTACTGTATGCGAATGAACGATGTGTTCGCCTGTGCTGCGCCGGTAGTTACCAGTCTGTAATTACCAGGTACAAGCTGTTGAACAGGAATAGAAATTCTGTTCACTCCTTTTATTAGCTTTTCAGACCTTGTAATCATCACCCTGCCTGTAATATCCAAAATCCTGATTTGTGCTTCGCCCTGTTCCTTGCTAACGATATCAAATTGTAATCTTTCTTTGACCGGATTAGGATAGATCTTAAATCCTGTCTTTAATTTGCGGGCAATTTCAATCGCTCCGGAATACAATGGAGGTTTATTTGCAGAAGCTATTTTTATCCGGTAATAACCATTTGCAGAAAGATTTTGAGCGTCAGTCAATTGATAGTCGTTCGGTTTTCCTGTTGCTCTGTTTAACGGTGATAATTTGCCCGCAGGAGAAAAATTGTTACCATCATCACTGAACTCCAGTTCATAATAACTCACATCAGATTCATGGCGCGCTTTCCAGCTGATCAGGTTTTTATCGCCGAGAACAGTTGCTTTTACTTCACTCAATTGAACTGTAGCAGATTCAACAATGGCAAGATCTCTGTCCCACAAACCTCTGCCATGTGTGGCCATACGCAGTTTGTTATTACTGGTTACTAAAAGATCAGACACTAATGTTGCATCTGTAAACCCTTCGTTATATGACGTCCAGTTCAGTGCAGCAATACTGCCTCCTGTTGAAGAAGCAGGAACATCAGTGGCATAATACACACCAAGATCATTGCCAACATAAAGAACCGATGTGTTATCGGGGTCAAATGCCAATGTGTTGTGCGGAACATCAGGCAAACCTGCACCAATATCTGTCCAGCTGGTTCCTCCATCATGAGTGATAAATACGTGTGATGATCCAAAGCCCGAAAGCGTTACTGCAACCTTGTTTTTATCTAACGGATCAACTGCAATTTTTGAATAATACCGGTCAGGCAATGTGCCTGTTATATTAACAACTGAAGTACCTCCATTAATTGTCTTGTACAGCCGGCTTCGGTTAGCCCCACCCGGACTGGTCGATATATAAACTGTATTATCGTCCGTTGGTGCCACTGCAATTGTGATAATTGGATTAGATGTTCCACTCACCGCCGCGCCGCCGTTTGCACTGGTCCAGGTTGAACCTTTATTGATGGATTTTTTTAAATAAATAGTTCCGCCGTATAGGGTATTAGTATTATTCCGGGCAAAAATTATTGGTGCATTAAAGCATGCATTTTCATTTGGTACAACTGATGCATTATAGCTATTGGTATAGCTGGTGGTAGGAAATGTGAATCCTTTATCAGTCGATTTTTTTACATTAAAAAAGTAGAATTGTGCGAAACTGATATTATCGTTGGCGGGATCAACTGCAGTACAAAATCCATCCGCACCTATTACCCGTGCAGTTCCGGGTGTTCCCCTATATACAAAAGTTCCATTGTCCTGAAGCCCGCATAAAATAAAATTCGGATCGGTATTACCTGCACTGATATTTGGGTATATCTGCGCAGTTTGTAAACCCCCGTTTAAACTTTGGAAACTTGTTCCGCCATTGGTGGATTTAAACAGTCCGCCGTCGCTGCAGGCAAATAATGAAGTACCACTGAAATACATTCTATGGATATCTGCGTGCACATAATTGGAAGTTCCTTCTGCGGTTGTACCAATTGTTGTATTATTCAGATTCCATCCCGACCAGTTAGAACGCTTGGTAAAGGAACTGCCTCCATTTGTGGATTTATAAATATCAATTTCACTCCAGTAAACAGTATTGGCATTTGCAGGGTCTATCACCAGGTCGTGGGCATACCATCCTTGATTGCCAATGATATTGGTACTCGTTGGTCTTGACCATGAACTGCCCTGGTTAGTTGAAACGTATAAACCATACTTGGTAGTGGCGCCGGAGGAATGGCCAATGCTTGCGTAAATCCTAGATGTATTTGCTGCGCTGATTGCAATTCGTGCCATGCCCGTAAAAGATGAAGGCAGGCCTGAAGTCATCCTTGTAATAGTTGGAGTAGCTGCACCCGCATTAGTGGTTTTATATAATCCATTTCCTGTACTGCCGAAATTTCCTGATGCAATATAAAGCACACTGGTGTCACCCGGTTTCATTGCAAGATCCATAGTCATTAATACACTATGAATTCGGGTCCAGTTAAGCCCACTGTTAAATGATCGGTATAGTCCGTTAGTTGTGGCAGCAAATACAGTTGAAGGTTTGCTTGGATTAATAATTATATCATTCACTCCTTCCAGGTTAGATGCCTGAAAACTTAAAACCTGAGACCATGTAACTCCGCCGTCAAGTGATTTTAATATACCGATTCCATAGAATCCCCGATGGGTACGGATATGGCCACCTGCTGTAACACCTTTTTCGTTTTTATTATAAACCTCTCCGGTGCCGATGTAGATTTCGTTGGTATTGTTAGGATTAATAGCAATTGCACCCACGCCCAAAACTGGAAAACCGGTAGGTACATACGTCCATGAAATTCCACCGGGACCGCCTGTTCCACCAGTAGTTGTTTTCCATAATCCGCCGGAAGCGGCACCAACAAATATGGTGTTGGCATTTGTCGGGCTAACCGCCATACACAAAATACGCCCGGCGAAATTCATAGGCGCCAGCGGCTGCCATGGAGGTGTAACAAGCATTTCCCTGCTGCTAGCCTTCTTATACATGTTTTCCTTTAGTTCACGATGTGCATTTGAAAAATTCATGGCACGTATTTCTTTTTCGGGATAACTCCGCATGGCCGTCCACAAATCAAATGACTCCATGATAATTGGTTTCCCTTCTTCTTTTTGTTCCGAATTTCCTTCGTTGGTTGAATTGCTGCAAGAGTTTAATAAGGCAATTGTTAGCAGTCCGATAGTAGTGGCATACCTGAATCGTAAGTTCATGTTTATTGGATTGAAATGTCATTATTAATCAGAGCAAGTGAAAGTTCCCGGTAAGGTATAGACGATGTTACGAATGTAGCAAAAGTAATATAATGAAAAACTTCATTTCCTTTTTCAAATGAAAATATTTTCGCTACAGAATCCAATGGATTCCACTAACTTTACCTTTGTTTAATGAAAGGTCGTGGTTTTCGATATTTATTTTCTCTCCAGTTTTTTCAGTTCCTGGCTGATATAATTTTTTGACATCCACTTACCCGCCAGCATTACTCCCTCGATGTCTCTGGTAGCTTTTATATCTTTAAGTGGATTAGCATTTATCAGTATTAAATCAGCAACTGATCCATTTTTTACTGTTCCAATATCTTTACGGCTGAGATAACGGCCAACATTAACCGTACCGGTAACCAATGCCTGGTATGGGGTTAATCCTGCATCTACATAATATTCGAGTTCCTGATGAGCAGAAAATCCAGGAACATCAAAAACCTGCGGTGCATCCGAACCCAATAAAATTCCAACACCATTTTTCTGGCATTCCAGCAAAATTTTCTGACGGATTTGGATAAGTTTTTCTATAGCGGCCGGATTATATTTAGGATTTTTTTGAAAATTTGTTTTGGCATTCATCCAGTTGTTCCTTGTTTCAGGTTTCATATAAATCATTTCAGGAGCAGCATTGAGTACAGCAGGATCGCCGGCAGCAAACCATCTTCTTGGCAGGCACTCTGTTGGTACCACCCATATGCCTTTTGCTTTTAAAGCGCTGATCAATTTTGGGATTTGATTTTCATCAGCTTTGTCCCCAATAAAAACTGCAAAAATACCTGCATCGGATTCCGGTATATTTTGAATGCCTGGTACAAGACTTTCGACAAATCCATCCATATGATCAATTGTTGCATAGCCTGCTTCAATAGCACTCCAAACGCCAACTTTATAAGATACATGTCCGGCAAAGGGAATGCCCACTTCTTTCGCAGTTGTTGCCATTGCAGCAAAGGTTTCAGGTGTCAGCCCGGGGTGTAATTTTAAAAAGTCGTATCCTGCTGCTTTTTGCGCTTTAACCAATGCTACTGCATCACCTGTAGATTTAATTGTGTTCCCACTAAATGATGGGCCGGATGTGATGAACCTTGGGCCAACGATTTCACCTGATGTGACTTTTTTCCGGTATTCAAGGTGAAGCGGATGTCCCAGCATCCCACGGATTGTGGTGATTCCTTTCAGTGCAAAAAGAAAACCGGTTTGTTCAATCGCAGTCATATCATTTTCCGGGGGAACATGCGCATGCATTTCAGCAAGGCCGGGCATCAGGAACTTTCCAGTTCCATCTACAATGAAAATATTATCACCTGTTTTTATTTTTCCTGTATTCCCTACTGAAACGATTTTACCTTTACTAACAAAAACGTCTTGCCCCGGTACAATTCTCTCAGTATCCATGGGTACAATTGTCACATTCTTAATGAGTATATCTTTTTCTGCAGAGGAGATATATTTTTCCTGCGCAATACTGCAGGCTGTCAGCAAAAGGCAGCAGATCATCAAGCGGATCATAATAAGAATTTAATATTAGTAAGTTAACGAATTCCATCGCATCGAAGAAACTGAAAAACTTAAGATGATCTTTTGATTGTTGGCATACCCGGCCCATCCCGCAGTTAATCTCAAATTATTCCGTTTGATTGAATAAAACTGCCGCTTCGTTGCATTCCATTTGTAAGCAAAACAAATCTTAGTTCACTTTGTACAAAATGAGCCCCTTATGATAAGGATTTTACTTGTATTTTTTTTGTTATTCCTGGGCAACGCGGCATGCGGACAGATTAAGTTTTATACACTTGAAGAAGTACTTGGATATGCCGATGAGAAATCGGTTGTGGCCCGGCAGGGTATTCAATCAATCAATGCTGCTGCGGAAGATGTGAAAATTCAACGGTCTGGCCTATTGCCCAAAGTAAACGTTTTTGGAACTGCAGATTATTATCCGGTTATTGCCACACAAGTAATTCCGGAAAGTATTTTTGGCGGTGACCCCGACAAATTCACCAAAGTACAGTTTGGATTGCCCTTTGCCTTTACAGCAGGCGCTGAACTTTCAATTCCTGTTATCAATTTTGGCAAATGGGCACAACTGCAGAAGTCATACCTGCAGTTGGATCAAAATAAGTGGGCAAGAAAGGCCGAACTTGAAAATATCAGCATACAGCTTACCCGGCTTTACTACCAGGAGCTGGCAATGAAATCTGCGCTATCGCTTAATATCCAAAATAAACAAATTGCGGCGCGGCTGATGAAGATCATGGATGACCGGAAAATCAGTGGTATTCTGGATCCGGCTGATTATAACCGGTCTAAAAACCTTGAGCTTGATGTACTGAAACAAGGTATCGAATACGAAAGAATGATTCATGAAGCAAGAAATAATATCCGGACATTGATAAATCTACCGGATACTGTTGCTTATTCTATCGTTGATTCACTTCCCGCATTCAGTTGGCCGGTGGTAACCAGGCAGGTAGATGACGTTAATGGACGACCTGCATGGAAGGAGGTGAACTCAAGAGTAATGGTTGCAGAAAAATCTGTCGAAGAAAGCAGAAAAAATGCTTATCCATATATGTCATTCTATAGTCGGTATGTGTACAATTGGCAGATGAAATTTAAGGACAATGTAAATGTTGATTTTGATGTAAGTACTATTGGTGCTAGATTGGATATCCCCATCTTTCAGGGCAATTATCACAGAAGCATGCAAAGAAAAAGTAACTATCTGCTGGAGTCGGCGAAGCTGGAAAAGGAGAAAGTGTACTTCAATTTACTGCAGCAGCAAAAAGAGTGGAATAATAATTACAGAAAAGCCTTTGATCAGCATTATATATTACAGGAAAAAACCACCGTTGCTGATGATAATCTCCGTATTGCTGCGCTTAATCTGAATGAAGGAATTATTGAATTCAATATTTTCAATGAAATCTTCCTGGAATACAATCGTTCGCGACTGGAGTATATTCAAAACCTGCTCGATGGTATATTATATTATCAATTACTTACAAAAAATTAAACTGTTATGCTTATCCGATATTTATTTTCTTTATCGATGTTATTCCTGCTGGCAGGTTGTGCGGCGAAGCAGGATATTGTAAAACCATCGCAGCGTGAAATTACTGAAGCTGTGTATGCCTCCGGCACGTTGGTTCCGGAGGAGGAGTACAAATTAGTATCCAGGCTGGAAGGTTATATCACTGAAAGTTTTGTTGAAGAAGGTGATTCAGTTAAAACGGGTCAATTACTTTTTAAAGTGAGTAACAGTAATAAGCAAACAGCAGAGGAAACAGCTGCTTCACTGGTGGCAAAAACTATCCCGGTTGTAGGCGACCGTTCGCCGGCTGTAAAAGAACTGGAAGGAAAGATCGAATTATTGAATATCCGGCAGTCCAACGACAGCATTCAATATCAGCGATATAAAACTTTGTATGAACAAAACGCAATTTCTAAAAGCAGTTTTGAGAAGTATGAATTACAATATAGAAGCACTTCGCGGGAACTGGATAACCTGCGTCAGCAACTCAGCAATGTAAAACTTAATGCGTCCCTGCAGTTGCAACAGGCAAATAATTTACTGGCCGCCAGCAAAACTGATGTTAACAATGGAATGCTGAGAAGCTTTAATAACGGAGTAGTGTATGAAATTTACAGGAAGCAGGGAGATCTGCTTACTGTAAATCAACCGATCGCATTGATTGGAACAGGTAAAATGATAGTGAAATTATTAGCCGACGAAGATGATCTTGATAAGGTGAAGGCAGGGCAGAAGGTATTGATCACCATGGATGCATTCCCAGATAGAATTATTAATGCCAGGGTGATAAGAATTTATCCCATCCTTAATAAAGTTGAACAATCTTTCAGAGTGGACGCAGCCATTGAGGACAGTTTGCCTTCAGCGATTTATGGTTTAAATGTCGAAGCAAATATCATCATCAGAGAAAAACGAACTGCAATGGTCATTCCAAAGTCAGCATTATTTCGTGGTGACAGTGTATGGACAAAAAAAGGTAGTGAAACGATAGCAGTGAAAGTGGAAAAGGGAACAGAAGACAGGGAATGGATTGAAATAAAATCGGGCCTCAATGCAGAAACTGAAATAATTCTAAAAAAATGAACTGGAAACTGGCATTGAATATTGCGGTAACACATTTGATTACCAAGAAAAAACAGAGTATAGTGGCGATGCTGGGCGTGATGTTTGGCATTTCCATGTTTATTATCATGATCAGTTTTATGACGGGCGTAAATGATTTTCTGGAAAAGATGGCTATGGATAATACGCCGCATCTCCGGTTATACAAACCTGTGAGAATTAAAAAAGAAACAATCGTTGGGCAATTAAACAATGGCCCGGACGACTGGGTGGTGGTACATCACCAGCGACCTAAAAATGACCTTCCTAAAATCAGGAATGGTTTGCAGCTCGCTGGTATGATTGAGGGTTTGCAGGGAGTGCAGGGGGTGGTGCCTGCTGTCAATTCACAGGTTTTTTTCAATAACGGGCCGGTACAGATTCCGGGAACAATGTCGGGAATTGATGTGCGCAAACAGGACGAATTATTTCTGTTAGGTAATAAGATGGAAGAGGGAAGTCTTGATGAGTTATTGCGATCTCCGGATCAGATTATATTGGGTCGTGGCCTGGCTGAGAAAGCGAGTGTGAAAACCGGTGACCGTGTGAGTGTGACCACTTCTGAAGGGTATAATATTGTTTTGAAAGTAGCAGGTATTTTTTCTTATGGGATTGCCACATTGGATGATTCTAAAAGTTATGGAACCATTGCCACAGTGCAGAAAGTGTTGCAGCGCGATCCGTCGTACATCACCGAAATTAATGTGAGAATGAATGATATGAGTAAGGCAGTTGCGTTTAGAAAAGAACTGGAGCTAAAAATTACTGAAGATGTTTTAATAGAAGATTGGGAAGAAGCCAATGCTTCAATTTTGGCGGGTGAAGCGATAAGAGGAGTGATGACCGCAGTGGTTTCATTCACCCTGTTACTGGTTGCCGGTTTTGGCATTTACAATATCATGAATATGAATATCATTAATAAAATGAAAGATATTGCGATATTGAAAGCAACTGGATTCCAGGGCAAAGATATAACCGCTATTTTTTTACTTGAATCAGTTATCATCGGATTAACGGGTGGAATTCTTGGTCTGCTCATTGGCTTCACATTCAGTTATGTGTTATCAATGACTCCTTTTCCTGAAGGAACATTTTTCCGGATCAATACATTTCCTGTAAACTTTAAAGCTGAGCATTATACACTCGGAATTGTATTTGGATTTCTGACGACTTTATTCGCAGGATTTTTTCCCGCGCGAAAAGCATCTAAGATTGATCCTGTACAAATCATCAGAGGATAAATGATTAATTTTTTGAAGTATGGAAAAAGAAACTATTTTAAAAGCTACAAATATTGTAAAGTACTTTCACGATCCAGTTGAAGTACAGGTTTTACGCGACGTGAGCTTCGAAGTGAAGAAAGGGGAGTTTTTATCAGTTGTGGGTAAATCGGGTTGCGGAAAGTCAACGCTGCTTTATATTCTCAGCACCATGGATACTGATTATGAAGGGCAATTGGAGATCAGGGGTAACAAGGTACGCGGCTGGAGCCAGAATCAGCTGGCTAGTTTCAGGGGGGAGCATCTTGGATTTGTATTTCAGTTTCATTACCTGCTGCCTGAATTCACGGTACTGAAAAATGTTATGTTACCTGCCCTCAAATTGGGAAAATATTCAAAACAGGAAATTGAACACAATGCAATGGAGAAGTTGAAGCTCGTAGATATGCAGGATCATGCCATCAAAAGATCGGCTTTATTGTCTGGTGGTCAGCAACAGCGTGTCGCTATTGCGAGAGCGTTGATCAATGAACCTGACATTATTATGGGTGATGAGCCGACAGGCAACCTCGATAAAACTAACTCACAGAAAGTATTTGATATTTTGCAGCGACTTGCCATAGATAATCAACAAACGATTATTGCTGTTACACATGATAATGACTTTGCACAAAATTCAGATCGGATTATCGAAATGAGCGACGGGAAAATCATCAGCACACATGAAATTTCAGCCTAAATATTTTCCGTATGTGATTATTGCCATAATGTGCCTGATAATTGGTTTGTTTCGGCTTAACCTCTTATTTAGTTATCCCTGGTATTTTCATATTGCTGCTTTTTTCGGACAGTTTATAGTAATGAGTTTGTTGTGGAACCTAATCAGGTTTATTAATAAACAACTTGAGAAAAAATTTAGTGTAGATACACATCCGGTAACCCAAATATTTCTTCAGGTTACAATTACGGTAATTTTTTTAAGCCCCTTCTTCATCTTTACATATAATCTGGGAAAGCCGGTTTTGAAAGATATCCAGGAAACCAAAGCATTTCCATTTCTTTATGTGATTTTCTTCACCGTAATCTTGTTTTTGATTTTTGGCTATTACAGTTTTGAATTTTATCATAAGAATAAACTGGCACAGGAAGAGAAATTGAAATATCGGCTCGCAGCTGCTGAACTGGAAAAAGAAAAATCTGTACTGCAGTATCATCAGTTAAGAAATCAGGTTAATCCGCATTTTCTGTTTAATGCATTTTCTTCATTAGACAGCCTGGTGCATTCCAATCCGGTACTTGCATCAGAGTTCATCAGTCATCTTTCAAAGGTATATCGCTACGTTCTGGATCATAATGAAAAGGAAGTTGTTTCGCTGGATACTGAGTTGGGATTTATCAGGCATTATATTTCATTGCTTGACATTCGATATGGAAAAGCATTACAGGTGGAGTTGAATATCAGTGATATAGCAAGAGAGCGTGGCGTTGTGATGGTTACCCTGCAGATGTTAATCGATAATGCTATCAAACATAATATGGTTCATGAACAGCATCCATTGATAATAAAAATTAAAGATGATACTGATTATCTTGTTGTCAGTAATAATAAGCAACTCAAGAATCAACTTGAGGTATCAAGTAAACAGGGATTAAAACAGTTACGGCAGTTATATGGATACCTTTCAGATTATAACTTAGTTATCGAAGATACTTCAGACCGATTTATTGTTAAATTGCCTCTGCTATGAAAGTGTTGGTAATTGAAGATGAATTACTGATCGCCGCTAACCTGATCAGGATGGTAAGAGAAATTGAACCGGATGCGGAAATATTCGGACCATTGGTTGGGGTGAAGGAGTCATTAGAGTGGTTGAAAGTAAATGGCTATCCTGATTTAGTTCTATCCGACATTCAGCTATCCGACGGCGTTAGCCTTGATATTTTTTCAGCAGATGAACCTGGCTGCCCCATCATTTTTACAACAGCGTTTAACCAGTATGCCATCAGAGCCTTTAAGATTAATAGTATAGACTATCTGCTCAAGCCTATTGATCAGAAAGATCTGCTGCAGGCATTTAAGAAATATCATATGTTGTTTTCAAAATACCAGGATGCAACGTATAAAAAGGGTATGAGAGAAGTATTGGGGAGTTTTGGGAAGCCGGCACAATTTGCAGAAATGTTTCCTGTTCATGTGGGGCGTGCAGTAGTTATCATCAGAAAAAATGAGGTTAGCGCTTTTGTTAAAGAGGAAATCATTTTTCTGGTTAATACCGACGGAAAGAAATTCATCACGGACTTCAGATCGCTGGACGAAGTGGAAGAGTTGCTCGAGCCGGAATTATTTTACAGGGCCAACCGGCAATCCCTTGTGTCTATTGATGCAATTGATAGTTATAGGACTGACGTGACGTTTAAAATTGTGTTGAAACTGAAAAATGGAATGGATGACATTTCAATAAGTAAAGAGAAAGCGTCAGATTTCAAACACTGGATCAGGAGGTAATACTTCGGTCTGCAAATTAAAAATGTTTCAAAGCTTCTTTTTTGCTGAGCGGCGCCAGCTCGTTTTCCTTTAGAAACTTTTTTACCCATTGCGGATTTGTTCTTGCATATTGTCTCAAAATCCAGCCAATGGCTTTCTGAATAAAAAATTCTTTTGAACTCCAAAGATGAAGTATATATTTTGTGAGTAAAACTGTATCTGTTTTTTCTTTGTATAGTAGTTGAAAAAGGAGACTTGACCGCTGAAGCCATATATTATTAGAGCGATTCCATTGACCGGTTACCGGGATAATTTGCTCCGGAAACATTTTGAAATAAACCGCCGTGAGTTTCGAAGCAATTGAATCCACGGAATCCCACCAGCTTTTTTCCACAATCATTTTTTCGAATAATATAATGATGTCTTTTTGCCAGGATTGATGATGGGTTGCCAGCAATTCAATCGCGAAATATTGGAGTTCCCGCTCAGGTAACGTCCATGCTTCTTTAGCAATTGTTACAATATCACTCACATTAACCGGATTATCATTCAACAGATCTTTAATTAATTTTTTTCTGATGGGTGTCTTTAGGCCATAGAAGCTGAAAAGATTTCGCATATAGGCTGACATTGTTGTGGCATCAGCTGTATTTGATTCCTTTTTAAAAACCTTTTGTACCTGTTGAAGATATGGGTGCATTTTTTTTAAAAAATAGAATATTTGATAAAATTAGTAGTTATTAAGTCGCAATAAAATTTAGGCAGTATAGGGTTAGCTATCTTTGCAAAGTTTAAATTATCAACGAAAATTAAGTAACATGGCTGTTAAAGACCTGTTTCAAAGTCCTGACTATTTCAACCTGGATGAATTGCTGACCGATGAACAGAAGCTCATCAGGGAAACGGTGCGTGAGTATGTAAAAAAGGAGATATCACCTATCATTGAAGACTATGCGCAAAAGGCGGAGTTTCCTGTGCAAATTGTAAAGCAGCTGGGTGAACTGGGGTGTTTTGGTCCAACGGTGCCAATAGAATATGGTGGTGGTGGTTTGGATTATATCAGTTACGGTTTGATGATGCAGGAGCTGGAAAGGGGTGATAGTGGTGTGCGATCTACTGCTTCAGTGCAGGGATCTTTAGTGATGTTTCCTATTAACGCTTATGGAAGTGAGGAGCAGAAAAGGAAATTTTTGCCTAAACTGGCGAGTGGTGAGTGGTTGGGTTGTTTTGGCTTAACAGAACCTGATCATGGTAGCAATCCCAATGGGATGCTCACCAATTATAAAGATAAAGGTGAATATGTTGAATTGAATGGCAGTAAGATGTGGATCAGTAATGCGCCTTTTGCACAGGTGGCGGTGGTTTGGGCAAAGGATGAAGCCGGCGAAATCAGGGGAGTTATAGTTGAGCGTGGAATGGAAGGATTCAGTACCCCCACCACTCATGGTAAGTGGAGCCTGAGAGCCTCTGCAACCGGGGAATTAGTATTTGATCACGTTAAAGTACCCAAAGAAAATATATTACCTGGAGTAAAGGGATTAAAGGGGCCGTTGAGTTGTTTGACCAAAGCCAGGTACGGCATTGCATGGGGGGCCATTGGTGCAGCTATGGATTGTTATGATACTGCATTACGATATTCAAAAGAGCGTATCCAGTTTGATCGCCCGATAGGTGGTTTTCAGTTGCAGCAGAAAAAATTAGCGGAAATGATTACTGAGATTACGAAGGCTCAGTTGATGAACTGGAGATTGGGGGTGTTAATGGACCAGGGAAAAGTAACTCCCGCACAGGTGAGTATGGCAAAAAGAAATGGTTGCGAAGTGGCGCAGAATGTTAGCCGGGATGCGCGACAAATGCTGGGGGGGATGGGCATTACGGGAGAATACTCAATTATGCGGCATATGATGAACCTCGAGAGTGTGGTGACTTATGAAGGAACGCACGACATCCACCTGCTGATTACTGGTATGGATGTAACCGGCTTCAATGCATTCAAATAATTACTGATGATTATTTTTCTGGTTGGCTTTATGGGCTCAGGCAAAACCTTCTGGGCCTCGAAATTGTCGGAGGCAATGGAGATACCATGGACGGACCTTGATCAGTTGATCGAAAAGAAAGAATCGGCAACCATCGCTGCTATTTTCAAGGAAAGAGGAGAGCGGTATTTCAGAGAAGTTGAAGCATGCTGCTTAAGATCGCTGGTTTCCACAGCTCCTGAAGTAAAAGAAGAAGAATCTAAACCCCTTCAAATAACAACAATCGTTTCAACAGGTGGCGGAGCGCCATGTTTTCACGATAATATGGAGTGGATGAATAAACATGGAGTGACTGTTTGGTTAAATCCCGGGATTGACGAGCTAGCGGAGAGATTAAAAACTGAAATGGAAATAAGGCCGTTACTGAAAGATTTATCCGAAGAAGGACTCCATCAGTTTATAACCGGCAAGTTGAAAGAAAGAGAAGAATTTTACAGTATAGCAAAAATTGAATTAAAAAATACGAATATTGCGGTCGCTGAATTCATTAACCTGATATTACATGCATAGGAATTTTATAAAGACAGCCACGCTGTTAGGAGGACTTGCCGTCATACTTGGTGCTTTTGGTGCTCATACCTTAAAAGAATTGTTGGGAGAGGAGCAAGCGGAGATTCATCTTAAAACTTTTCAAACGGGCGTTTCTTATCAGTTTTACCATTGTTTCGCACTTTTGTGTTTGGGCATCTTATCTAAAAGATATCCCAACAAGTTTATGGAATGGGCGGGATTGTTTTTCGTTGCGGGCATCATTCTCTTCAGCGGATCACTTTACCTTTTAACTTTTCTTCAGGCCACCAAAAAAGTTGGCCTTGGCGGTTTCGGAGCACTTACTCCTATTGGCGGAGTGCTGCTGGTAGCAGGATGGGTCAGCTTTTTCCTTGGAATACCACGGGGCAAACGGCCTGAAAAATACTGATTGTATATTTCATAGTCTTTCACTACAGTTCTCCTTAAATAAACCCTAATTTTGCGCTTGCATTAACGGGCGGTAAGCCGGTTAATGGAAAATAATTAGGTTTGCTGCATGGCTAATCGCTTAAAATCTGATAAGAAAAAATCCGATCCGGGAAAACTCACCAGTGAAAAAGTAGAACAGGTGGAGTGGAAAGCCGTTGTGCAGGACGAAAGAACGCGTAAGATTTTTGGCGCAGTACTGTTACTGATCAGTTTCTTCTTATTTGTCGCCTTTACTTCTTATCTGTTTACATGGGCTAAAGACCAGGATAAAATCACGAGTACAGGAATAAACGTACTACTTCCTAATAATATTGAAATTGCCAATCTGCTGGGTTCTTTTGGAGCCTATATCTCACATATATTTTTTTATGAAGGCTTCGGGATAGCCTCATATTTCTTTTGTACATTTTTCTTCGTCACCGGTGCTAATCTTTTATTAAACAAAAAGATTTTTTCTATCCCCCGCAACCTGAAATATCTCGTTGCAGGATTACTGGTGGTAAGTGTAAGCGCCGCGTTTATACTAAGTAGTTCAGGTTTTAACTGGGGCGGCGAAATCGGTAAAATGATCAGCAAGTGGCTGGTGGGTTTTATCGGCAACCTGGGTACTGCAGCACTTTTATTTGTTGCCCTGCTTTCCTATATCATTTGGCGTTTTAACCCTGTATTTAGTGTTCCCGATATAAAAAAATATCTCCCTGCTAAAAAAGAAGCTTCGGTTAATGATGAATTACAGGAAGAAGCCGATCCTGAACAGGTTCCCACAAATGGTAAAAAGAAACGAAATGGGTTAAAGGAATCACCTGTTATGATTGTTGAAGAAGAAGATGATGACGATGAAGAAGCAGGTCCCATGTTGCTTGTTGAAAAAAGCTTTTCGCAACCTGACCCTGTTGAACCTTCTGTCAAAGCAAAGGGTTCTAACAAAAATGCATTGCCCGAGGAACATGAATCTTATCTGCCTGTTGCAAACGACCTCGCACTTGAGATTAAATCTGTTCCGATGGAAGAGGAGGAAGAGATAACTGAAGCATTTCCGCCAGTCAAACAGGTCAAACTGGCGCCTTACGATCCAATACTTGACCTCCGCGATTACAAATATCCTTCAATCGATCTGCTCGAACAATATTCCGGTGAAAAAATAGTGATGGACCCAGGTGAACTGGATACAAATAAGAACCAGATCATCACCACGCTAAAGAACTATGATATTGCTATTCAAAAAATTTCTGCGACAGTTGGACCTACTGTTACGCTTTACGAAATAGTTCCTGCAGCGGGGGTGCGTATTTCCAGGATTAAAAATCTGGAAGATGATATTGCATTGAGTTTATCAGCGCTGGGAATCAGGATCATAGCGCCTATTCCCGGTAAAGGAACGATTGGGATAGAAGTGCCTAATGTGAAGAAGAGCGTGGTGAGTATGAAAACCTTGCTGGCGTCTGAAAAATTTCAGCATAACACCTATTCGTTGCCTGTAGCATTAGGGAAACGTATCGATAATGAGAATTTCATTGTTGATCTTGCCACCATGCCCCATTTGCTTATGGCGGGTGCAACAGGTCAGGGTAAGTCGGTGGGCGTGAATGCTATTCTCGTTTCTCTGTTGTATAAAAAACATCCTTCACAATTGAAGTTTGTACTGGTAGACCCTAAAAAAGTGGAGCTGAGTTTGTATCGCACCATTGAAAGGCATTTTTTGGCAAAACTACCCGGTGAAGAAGAAGCAATAATTACAGATACCAAAAAGGTTGTTCATACGCTGA
Organism: Chitinophagales bacterium; assembly: GCA_031425315.1. GTDB lineage: Bacteria > Bacteroidota > Bacteroidia > Chitinophagales > Chitinophagaceae > Pollutibacter. The sequence goes on along the minus strand of JANPJC010000181.1, from coordinate 23,704 downwards.
ATGCTTTATGTATCGAAATGGATAACCGGTACGATTTGCTTAAAGAAGCAGGTTGCCGCAATATCAGGGAATACAACGAAAAATTTGTTGCCAGAAAGCTCAATCCTGAAAAAGGTCATCAGTTTCTGCCTTTTATAGTATTGGTGATCGACGAGTTTGCAGATTTGATCATGACCGCAGGAAAAGAAGTGGAAATGCCTATTGCCAGGCTTGCTCAGCTGGCACGTGCCGTAGGTATTCACCTGATAATTGCTACTCAGCGTCCCTCGGTGAATATTATCACCGGTACGATTAAAGCCAATTTTCCGGCGCGCATAGCTTTTAAAGTATCTTCTAAAATAGATAGCCGTACCATTTTGGATGCCGGTGGCGCTGAACAGCTAATCGGAAGAGGTGATATGCTGATATCATATAATGGCGAAATCACCCGTTTACAGTGTGTATTTGTAGACACTCCTGAAGTGGAGAAGGTTGTGGAGTTTATAGGCGAGCAAAGAGGTTATCCGCAGGCATTCATGTTGCCTGAATATGTGGATGAAAAAGAACTTGAGGGCAAAGATTTTGACCTGCAGAATCGTGATCCATTGTTTGAAGATGCCGCCAGATTGATTGTTCAGAGTCAAATGGGGTCAACATCTCTCCTGCAACGCCGGATGAAACTGGGCTATAACAGGGCCGGAAGACTGATGGATCAACTGGAAGCAGCCGGCATTGTTGGACCTAGCCAGGGTAGCAAAGTAAGGGATGTGCTGTACAAATCAGAGATGGAACTCGACCAGTATTTGCAGACAATCGCCTGAATGAAATGTTAAGGTTACCGGCGTCGTTAAACTATTGGTTTGATTTTCGTCTTACTTACTGCAGTACAATATTTCAAAACAATAATTTAACCGATAAAAATGAAAAAATTCTTCACGCTTGCCCTCTCTCTGTTGACGATCAATGCTTTAGTTGTTGCCCAGGTACCGAAAGGGATGGGTAAAAGCGACCCCGAAGCGAAAAAAATTCTGGACGACGTAAGTGCCAAATTCAAAAGTTACAAAACAGTAAAAGCCAATTTTGCCTTAAAAATTGAAAATTCTGCCGGCAAGCAACAGGGCGTTAAAACTGGTGTGCTGATGATGAAGGGTATGAAATATAAGGTGGATATCACTGGACAGGAAATTTTCTGTGATTCTAAAACAGTTTGGACTTATGATAAGAGTGCTAATGAGGTGCAGATTACAACACTTGATAATAGTGCCGGAAATATTACCCCCCAAAAGCTGTTTACAAATTTTTATGATAGTGATTTCCTGTATGTTACTAACGACGATATCAAGAAAGGAAATAAAGTGTACCAGGTGGTTGAATTGACTCCTATTGACAAAACCAAACCTTTTTTCAAAGTACAGGTAGAAGTAGACAAAGCGAATAAGACGATCATGTCAACAAAAGTGTTCGAGAAGAATGGCAACAAGTACACTTATACAATCAGCGCAATGAATACTACAGCACCGATTGCTGATGATGCCTTTGTGTTTGATGTAAAGAAGTATCCAGGTGTGGAAGTAGTTGATCTTCGATGAAATAAATCTTTTTTAAATCAGCCCGGAAATGCATATAGCACTGACTTCCGGGCTTTTTTAATTTATTTTTGATCGGTTCCCCAGCGGTAGGTTTTATGGTCAAAACCGGCCAGGTCCAATACCCTGTCTACAACCGTTTGTGCCAGTTCATCAATTGTGGAAGGCAGGCTGTAAAAGGAAGGAGTGGCTGGGCAAATGATACCTCCAGCCAGTGTGACGGTTTCCATATTCCGGATATGAATCAGGTTATACGGTGTATCTCTGACCACACAAATGAGCTTGCGCCTTTCCTTTAATATGACATCGGCTGCTCTTGTTATCAGGTCATTAGACGTGCCTCCGGCAATTCGTGCTAAAGTACCCATGGAGCAGGGGATGATGATCATGGTGTCATAGTTGCCCGATCCGCTGGCAAAAGGTGCAGAAAAATCATTTTTATGGTGGAAAGGATAAGTATAATTGGTAATGGATGCGCCAGGAAGCTCAGTGTGCCAAACTTCCCGTGCATTATCAGACATAACTACAGATACCTCGTTCCACTGGTTTTCAAGCATTTTTAGCTTGTCGAGCAGTAGTTTGCAATAAATTGATCCGCTTGCTCCGGTGGCGGCCACCACAATTTTGCGCATTAATTTCGTTATAACTTTGTAGATGTGCTTGTAAATAAACAAAATAGTATGCAAAAAGTTAAGCTCTCTTTTTCAATGGTTCTTATTGTCGTCATTCTCACGTCATTTATAAGGCCTTCGGCATCCAAAGAAAAATTACAGTGGATGACGCTGGCCGAAGCGGAACAAAAAATGAAGAGTGAGAAAAAGATTATCCTTATTGATCTTTATACCGACTGGTGTGGCTGGTGCAAGGTGATGGATAAAAAAACATATGCAAATGCGGATGTTGCGAAATATCTAAATGAGAAATTCTATCCCGTAAAAATAAATGCTGAAACTAAAGAAACACTGACATGGAATGGTAAGCCATTTTCATTTAATACGCAGGCTGGTGTTAGCAATTATGCGTTGTATCTAACCAAAGGACAGCTATCGTTTCCGTCAACAGTAATTATTCCTAAAGAAGGTGCTGCTCCCCAAACCATTCCAGGATATATTGAAACAAAAGATATGGAACTGGTGCTGAAATATTTCGGAGAGGGCAACTTTGAAAAAGTGGCATTCAGAGACTTTCAGAAAAACTTTATTTCAACATGGAAGTAGACTAATGCAATAATAAGTTCCCGGGCCCCGTTATAGATTCGGTTTTTCATAGGATATTGGATTTAAAACGGGGCTGGATTTCTATCCTGGCCTCTTTTTTTTTGTACCTACTTTATAACAAATTTTTTAGAACCTGCATACAGCGAATTATGGTATTTGTGTGTCTGAAATGTAGGTTTTTCATAGGATATTGGATAATAATTGTGGCTGGATGTCTATCCGGCCTATTTTTTTACTCTTTAAGATCGGGATGACAATAAAAAAACCGGAAGCATTTTATACTCCCGGTTATTCATTAAAGAAAACTATTTTATACTTCGGCCATTTGAGGAATCTCAACACCTTTATATAAACCGTCATCTAGTTTCTGCTTAGTCCCTCAAAAGCTTTTAAGGTGAGCGCTATATCTTCATCAGTATGAATGGCTGTAGGAATCAACCGGTAAATGATATGGCCCTTTGGAATTACGGGATACACAACTATTGAACAGAAAATATTGTGATTTTCTCTCCGGTCAGAAACCATTATTGTTGCTTCTTCCACGCCACCACTCATATACACAGGTGTTACCAACGAATCGGTTTTGCCGATATCTAATCCTTTTGCTCTTAAGCCAATCTGTAATTTTAAGGCATTTTCCCAGAGCTTATCCTTTAGTTCAGGATGGTTACGAAGCAATTCCAGTAAAAAGAACCATTGATATTTTCCTATGACGGAGGTGAGGCAGAGGAGAGGATCCAGGCTTTATACCAGTTTATGATGAAATACTACACCAGTGATAAACTGATTAAAGCCATAAAGGACATAAACGCCGACCCCAAAGTTTTCCGGCGTTTAAATCAAATGGCACATTTATTTCCAGTCAATTAACTCCAAAAAAATAATCAGTAAAGAAATCTTATTTTCTTATCAGGGTAATCTCAGATTCCGGGTAAATGGCTGATAGTATTTGCGGCATATTCCAAAGTGTTTGTAAATAGAAACAGACACCATTGACGGGGGTGTCTGTTTCTATTAGTAGCGATATTTTACAATGCAGTGTCTTGAAGATATCCAACAATTACCGCGCAAGAATCATCTTACCTGTTTTCACTTCGCCTTTAGTAGTGGTGATCCGGTAGAAATAAATCCCGCCTGGATGATTACCTGCGTAAAATATTTTTCTGTACAGGACATCAGGGATTACATTTTCTTCGGGCCATGAAGCAATGGTTTTTCCCGCTGCATTCATTATTTCGAGGCGGAGTTTTGCTGCATGGGCGGCTTTAAAGCCAATGGTCACCTGGCTGCTGAAAGGATTGGGATAAGCCTGCAATGTGGTGATTTCAGGCAGAACCACGGCTTTTTGTACAGTTCCCTGCGTACTTCCATTTAACTTCACTATTTCAGGTTTTTTAACTGTCGCAATCCGGGCATTTGAAGATCCGGAACCTGCAATTATACTGAAACTGATCGCTAATGTTTTCCCGACTGTTCCTCCGATTGCTGAAGAGTATGGCGTTGCACTTAAGTTATAAATACCTGTAGCAGGTGTCTCGTTATTAAATTGACCTGCGTTATCACCATATAATGAATAAGGTGCTGCTGTTTCTACAATATTGAATTCCACCGCACCACTCAGACTGAATTCCACTCTTCCGGTTACAAAGGGATATGTATTAGCGCGGATATTCAGGTTATTACCGGTAACCGAAAGATCAACCACTGAGCCATTCGCTAATTCCTGAATTTCCTGGCCTGTAATTCCATTGATCAGAGTAAAGCTGCTTACCTGTAATGGCGGCTCCGGATTAACCACAAGATTTACCAGGTCTGCAGTACTCACCGTGTTAGCATTATCAGTTACCGAAAGCTGATAGACATATGTTCCGGAACTAATTAATCCACTCACTGAAATTGTGGCGGTGTTTCCATTACTGATTACTGATGAAGGGCCGCTAACCTGTGTCCACAACCAGGATTTAATCGTTCCGTCAACATCTGTTCCCGAACCCGTGAACTGCGTTGTACTGCCTGGAAGAGTAATGGATTTATCTGCTCCGGCATTGGCTACAGGTGCCTGGTTCACTACTGTGATATTAAAAGTGTCTTCAGCATACAGTCCGGCACTGTCAGTGGCCCTGATCTTCAGCTGCGAGGTGCCTGCGAGATTACCATTAAAATTAAGGGAGAGTGATGGCGCGCCCGCGATTGTTCCTGCTACTAAAGTAGCATTTGAATTGCCACTAACCGTATAAGCTAGTTTGGACACTCCCTGATCGTCGGAAAAAGTAGTTACCAGTGGAATGGTTTGAGTTGTCACCGCAATACTTTGTTGAAGGTCGGCGATTTTAGCAATAACCACCGGTGCGTTATTTATGATGACGGGCACTTCAGAAACAATTTCTATCGCAGACGCTTTGGCATTATCCAGGACTGAAACAAAACTGATATTCAATACTCCGTCGGTAACGTTTACATTCCTGAATTCTTCAACACGGGCGGTTTTTACACCTGCTTTTGCCACGATATCATAATTGGTGAGAAGACCCTGGCTGTTCTCAACATTCACATTGAATTTTCTCTTATTGGTTGCCGTGTGAAATATTTCTGCAAAGTGTAACCTCACCTTATATTTTCCAGCAGGTACGCTAACCTGATAGCTGTGATTACCATACCGTTCACTCTGGTAAATAGCATCATTGGTTGTTCCGGCAATCGCACTGGAGTTTGAATAGGTATTTCCTCCATTGAAACTTTTATCCGAAGCCCAAACCTGGCCGCTGAAATTTACAGTTGAGCCTCCGCTGTTGATCAACAGGTTAACTGCAGGAGGTTGTGCAAGTAGAGTAACGATAAACTGATCCGTTACTGATAGACCTCCAGCGTCGGTAGCTTTTATAGTTACTGTTGAAGTACCGGTTACACCAGAACTGATATTGAGTGTAAGCTGGTTATTCAGGATAGCAGTACTATATATTACCGCACTATTACTCACCGACTCCACAGTCAGGGTCAAATTCGTTACTGTACCATCATCAGAAAAAACATTTGACAATGCAAGCTGTTTGGTGAGCGTATTATATGTGAGCTGTTGGTCGGGTACTGCACTGGTAACTGTAGGTGCCTGGTTTACCGGCTGTTGAACGGTTACTGTGAATGAGTGTTCTACTGACAGGCCACCTGCATCGGTCGCCTTTACTTTTATTATTGAAGATCCGGATACGCCTGTATTGAAGGCAAGGTTAAGGTTAGTTCCACTGATTGCAGCTGTTTTAACAAGTGATGTGTTGCTGTTACCGGTAACACTCAAAACAAGGGCTGATACCGGTTGATCATCTGAAAAAACACCATTAAGTGAAACGGATTTTGATGAAGTGTTAGCAGCTAACAACTGTTCAGGAATCGCGTTGGCCACAGTAGGTGCAACCGGCAGCGGTGCTTCAACAGTAACCTTGAATTCATCTTCAATTGAAAGGCCATCTGAATCAGCAGCTTTTATTTTTACATTAGATATACCGCTTTGCAATGCTGCAAAAGTTAATGTAAGATTGCTACCGCTGATAACCGCTGTTTTCAGTACTGTGGTATTGGAGTTCCCGCTAACCGATAACGTTAGATTGGAGGCTCCTTTATCATCAGCGAATACCCCTGATAAAGCAATCACTTTAGATACCGTATTAATCGGCACTACCTGGTCACTGATGGGTAAGGCAACAGTCGGGGCTACCGGTACTGCTGGTGGCGCCGTTTGATCGATAAGGAAGTTCTGCAAAGTAGCGGCATCGGTTCCAAACCTATACTCATCGTAATACACTTCTACAGGATTGTTACACGCCGGGGCTCCCCATCCCATACCATTGGGATCAAGCCATGGCCATTTATAAAGACCCGTGTGTAAATAACCTTCCGGTGATCTTCCATCACCAGTTACCCAGTTAGGGCCATTAAAGGAAAACACTTTTATTCCATTTTTATATATTTCAATAAAGCCTGTGCCATCCATTGCAAAATTCCTGTGATATATCCAGTCAACCCAAACTCCTTTAACCACCGGACCCAGATCGGCTTCAAGTTCATTGGGAACAGTTCCATTTGTCTGAATATTAGCCCTTATAGCTATATAGCGGCCGCCCCTGATATCCAGCCTGAAGGGCGTGGTATAATTATCAGGATTAGCTTTTGTATTAAAGGCCACAGACATAGGAGACTGGTCAATACAGAAATCTGAAGGAAGATATATACTTACCGCGGCCCATTTCCAACCAAGCGGCGACTGTCCCGGTGTTGAAAATGCCATTTCGGAACGGTGTGAGTTGGCGGCTTCACTAAAATTCGGATTTTTGGTTACCCGGGCCTGATAAGAATAATTTCCTTTCCTGGCATATGCCGAAGAACGGGTCATACTTGCGGAAGACGGAGATCCGGGTAATGTATGATCAGCACCAGTCCAGTACGACCATTTTTTTGTGCGGTCGCCACCCCATTGCCATGAAGGATCAACTTCACAATTATCATATGCTATAAGTGGAGGATTGGATACATATTGGCTGAAAACAAAAAAAGGCAAAATGTTTAGTAAAGCGAGGAAGATTTTTCTCATATTATTCGGGGGTTGATACCGCATAAAACAATCTTCATGCCCGAAAAAGTTAAAATGAAATTTATTGTGTGAGGATGAAAATAAATATCCGCGAATTAGTCCGGAGTAAAAATACTGCAAGTGGAAACCCTTTGCAGCAGTGGATTTGAGAGGATTAATACGAAAAAATACTTAGTAAAAATAGTTTTGAAATTTTGTTTCAGTTACGCATAACAAAAAAGATGGACATATAACATCCATCTTTTGTGTATAAGCGAAAAGCTGTTAAATAAATTATCACTGTATGAGCCAGGCAAGATTTGTTACTTCGGGAGTCTTCATTAAAAAACCGGAAGCATTTTATACTCCCGGTTATTCATTAAAGAAAACTATTTTATACTTCGGCCATTTGAGGAATCTCAACTCCTTTATATAAACCGTCATCTAGTTTCTGCTTAGTCTCCTCAAAAGCTTTTAAGGTGAGCGCTATATCTTCATCAGTATGTATGGCTGTAGGAATCAACCGGTAAATGATATGGCCCTTCGGAATTACGGGATACACAACTATTGAACAGAAAATATTGTAATTCTCTCTCAGGTCAGAAACCATTATTGTTGCTTCTTCCACACCGCCGGTCATGTAAACTGGAGTTACAACAGAATCTGTTTTGCCGATATTAAATCCTTTTTCCTTTAAACCGTTCTGCAGTTTTAAAGCGTTCTCCCAAAGTTTATCTTTTAATTCAGGGTGATTGCGCAACAGTTCAAGTCTTTTAAGATTCCCGATCACCAAAGGCATCGGTAATGATTTTGCAAAAATCTGGCTACGGATATTATACCTGATATAATCAATGATATCTCTTGGACCAGCAACAAATGCGCCGATAGAAGCCATCGACTTTGCAAAAGTTGAAAAATATAAATCTATTTCATCCTGAATGCCCTGTTCTTCACCTGCACCCGCTCCGGTTTTGCCAAGCGTGCCAAAACCATGCGCATCATCCACTAAAATGCGGAAAGAATATTTTCCTTTTAGGGCACAGAGCTCCCGAAGTTTGCCCTGGTCGCCAGCCATACCAAATACACCTTCAGTAATCAGCAAAATCCCACCAGCCTGTTGTTTATCAATTAAAGCAGTGGCCCGTTGTAATTGTTTTTCGCAATCTTCTATATCATTATGTTTAAATACATAACGATGACCGGGGTGTAAGCGGAGACCATCAATTATACAGGCATGACTTTCTGCATCATATACAATTACATCGTGCCTGCTGCACAAAACGTCGATAAGGCTTACCATTCCCTGGTAACCAAAGTTGAAAAGTATAGAATCTTCCTTGGCAACAAATTCTGCCAATTCTTTTTCCAGCTGCTCGTGATAGTTGCTATTGCCACTCATCATCCGCGCACCCATCGGTAACGCCAGACCGAATTTTTCAGCTCCTTCTGCATCAGCTTTTCTTACCTCCGGATGATTAGCCAGGCCAAGATAATTATTAAGGCTCCAGACAATTTTCTCTTTTCCCCGGAAAATCATTCTGCTGCCAACAGGTCCTTCCAATTTGGGGAATGCAAAATAGCCGTGTGCCCTGCTTCTGTGTTGCCCGATTGGACCGTAATTTTTTAATAACCGATCAAAAATGTCAGCCATATAATGGTTAAATTGATGATTTTAAGATGCGGCAAAGGTAACGGATTTGACCTTAATGCTGTCATCTGGAATAAGGCCGGCGGACTTTTGCAATTGATTTTATGTCTTTTTTATTGCTGATTATATATTTCCAATACATTTGGGTAGGTTAAAGTTTTTCTCTTTTCAATTTTTAATATGAAATATTGCAGGTTAAGTTTTTTCGCTCTGATAATGATTTGTACTGCAATCCAGGCAAATGCGCAGCAGTTAACCCGGCCAAAGTTAGTGGTGGGTTTAATGGTGGATCAGATGCGTTGGGATTATCTGTATCGTTATTATGACCGCTATGGAGAAAATGGTTTCAAAAGATTGATGAGGGAAGGCTTTAATTGTGAAAACACATTTATTCCTTATGCGCAAACTGTAACTGCTGCGGGTCATGCATCGGTTTACACAGGATCTGTACCCAGTATTAATGGTATTGTTGGCAACGAATGGTATGATAGAAGTCTTGGTCGCACGGTTTATTGTGTTGAAGATCAGGGAGTAAAAACTGTCGGTGGCAGCCCGGCCGCTCAGCCAATGTCACCTAAAAATATGTGGACAACCACCATGACTGATGAATTACGGATGGCCACCAATTTTCAGTCGAAAGTAATCGGTATTGCAATCAAAGACCGCGGCGGCATTTTGCCTGCCGGTCATACTGCAAATGCCGCGTATTGGTATGATCCGGGATCAGGCAATTGGGTGACGAGTACCTATTATATGCCTGATTTGCCTAACTGGGTTAAATCATTTAATAGCACTAAAATTGTCGACTCACTTTATAAGTTGGATTGGAACACGATGTATCCTTTAAATACCTATACGCAAAGTGATCCTGATGACAAGCCGTATGAAGGGAAATTAAGCTATGAGCCCAAACCAGCTTTCCCTCATAAACTGGCTTTACTGGCTGGAAAAAATTACAGTGTGATTTCGGCTACTCCATATGGAAATACCATGACTTTGGAATTTGCAAAAACAGCTTTGATTTCCGAACAAATGGGCGCTGATGCCATAACCGATTTCTTAGCGCTCAGTCTTTCTTCTCCTGACTATGTAGGTCATCAATATGGTCCTAATTCTATTGAAGTGGAGGATGTATACCTGAGACTGGATAAAGAACTCGGTTCATTTTTTGAATTTCTCGATGCGAGGATTGGTAAAGGACAGTACACATTTTTTATTACTGCTGATCATGCTGTGGCGCAGGTTCCCGGCTTTTTACAGGAACATAAAATTCCAGCAGCTTCACTGCCCTATGCTGTAACTGATGCTGAGGTTAAAGCCGAAGCACATTTCAAGGTGAAAGGATTAGTAGAGGCTTCAGAAAACTACCAGCTGTACCTCAACAGAAGATTGATCGATAGTGTGAAACTTAATATTGCCGCAGTAAAACTATTCCTGATTAATGAATTGAATAAACAGCCTGAAATTTTGATGGCATTCGAAACAGAGAAAACGAGTGAAACCAGTTTACCTGTTGAAGTGAAGGAAATGTTTAATAAAGGTTATAACACGAAATTAGGCGGAGATATTCAGGTTATATTAAAACCTGCATATTTCTACGGTAGTAAAACCGGTACAACCCACGGCTCCTGGTATCCATACGATTCACATATCCCTCTTCTGTTTATGGGTTGGGGGGTTAAACAAGGTAAATCATTCCGCCAGGTTACAATGGCTGATATTGCGCCTACAATCTCAGCACTATTAAAAATTCAGATGCCAAATGGTACGGTAGGCCAGGTAATTACCGAGGTTATAAAAGATTAATCAGTACTGGGATTTTATGATTTCCGTACTCCTGCAACGATTTATTTTTGTTTGTTTAATATTGCTTTTCCCGGTTGCAGTACTTGGGCAGAATAATATTAAAGCATACACGAAGTCACAAAGCGTAGCAATAAAGTCCATCACTGAATCAGGATCGTTTGATGATCTGCAGTCACTGGGAGATGCCATTGGAGATGCAAAAATTGTTTTGCTGGGTGAACAAACTCATGGTGATGGCACAACCTTTCAGGCCAAGAGCAGAATTATTCAGTACCTCCATCAGCAAAAAGGATTCGATGTGTTAGTGTTTGAAAGTGATTTTTTCTCTTTGCAACAGGGCTTAAAATTTAACAGCGATTCAATATTTCTCCGTCATAATATTTTTCCGATATGGACATGGTGCAACACGTGCAGTGAGTTGTTGTACCGATATATTCCTTCTACCTATAAATCAGAACGTCCATTAGTTACAACGGGAATGGATTCTCAGTTGCATGGCGAATATGCAGTAAATAACCTTCATTTCGATTTTGTACAGATCTTCAAACAACATTTTGCAGAAGATGATGATGTAATGCGGATTGTAAAATTGATTTCGAAAGATATTGATTCGCTGATACTGTTTACATCTCCCCGCGATTCAATTACCTGTTTACGGCTAATAAATACGATTGATATCTTACTGGCGAATGAAAAAGTAAAATTATCCCTTCCTGCGCAATGGATCCAATATCTCCGCAGTTTTAAGATCCACGCGAGAGGCTACCTGGCTAAATTCACAAAAAATGCCGGCGACTATTATTTAAGGGACAGGCAGATGGCAGAAAATATTGATTGGTTGTTAAAAAATACTTTCAAGGGCAAGAAGATAATTATTTGGGCACATAACTATCATGTCTCCAAAAACAGCTTTGATCGTTTCGAACCTACCACCAATCTAAACAGGTCGATGGGCAGTTTTCTGGCTCATGAATTTAAACATGAAGAAGAGATGTATATTTTAGGATTTACTTCTTACCAGGGATTTACCAATTGGACGAACAGTGATACTTATGATATGATATTACGAAAGCCGCACAAGGACGGCTTTGAAAACTGGATTCCTAAAGAATGGATGTTTGCATTTACTGATTTTAAAAAATTCAACAAAATCAATCCAGGGAAAAAAGAAGTCTTCCAGATGAAAGGCTCTACTTATCTCAACCATGCATCTACTCCAATGCCCTGGACTTCAGTATTTGATGGGATGTTTTTTATTCGGAATATGTCTGGCTGCATTGTCAACTGAGAAAAGATCAGATTTGCATTTGATCTGGCTATGGATTAAAGAGATGTAAAAAGAATTGTAAAGACCAGGATTGTTTTAGTCGTAGCGGCAGATCTAATCCTTATTGCCTGTTTATTAAGAGCATCGCAACAACTTTATGTATTTTGAAACAATGTTTTATCATAAAAGAAAGTATTTGAAGGTTATTGAGTTGTAATTGTTTGGCTTGCATTTGTATATTCGTGTATCCCGTAGTGTTATTGTAAGATTCTGCTGCAATAAAAGATAGGTCGGCTTAGCTGTTCCCTTATGGAAATTTATAAAAGCATGAAATATTTCAGCATATGAAAAAAGACAAACAAATTATTAGAGAAAATCCCCGGTATATAAGATGGTTATCAGTACTTGCCCTGTTGGTTTTTGCGGGATTTCTTATTTCCAAATGGATGAAAAAGGAAGAGACTGGCATCATTGCACCAGCGTCTGCTTTTGTCGGTCCGGTGAATACAGTACAAGAAAATTCAAAAAACAAATTAGAAGGCAAGTGGCAACGCATTGATGGTGGATATGTTCTCGAACTTTCTGGTGCACAGTCAAACGGAGATATAAAAGCCGGTTATTATAATCCGAATCCGATTAATGTTGGACGGGCATTATGGCAGAATGACGGGGGTAAATTAAAGGTTATGGTAGAACTTCAGGATAAAAACTATCCCGGTTCTGTTTATAATCTTGAATACAATGATTCTCAAAATAAACTCAATGGTACATATTTTCAGGCAGTGGAGAAAATGACTTACAAAGTACAGTTTGCCAGGCAGAATTAGTTATAATTTTTCCCTTTGTTAGCCAGCAAATTGTATGTTTTATGAAGTATTGATCTGATTGATTTATATCTCCATAGGTGTTTGTTGAAAAATCGGCACTGTAGAATTGGTATTCATTCCCGGTACAACTAAGTTTCTATTTAGTTGATAGTGAGAAAATCATTGAATAAATTTGCGAATAGTAAGTTATGGAGTTGATATGTTTTTGTTTGTGGTAAGTGTTTTGAAGGGCGTCATCTTTTCGCAATTTTATTCCCTGAAATTTTTTGACGCGAACATTTAAACCGGTTAACTGACTTTTGTCGAAGCACCTGGTGTTTAGTTTTACGCGATGCCATTCGTTTGCGCCACATCCTGAAACTGGAAGGTTTGGAATGTTTCCGCATAAATTCGATCACATCTTTCTCTTTCAGGCCGAATTGAAAAGCAATGGCTTCAAACGGTGTCCTGTCTTCCCAGGCCATCTCAATAATCCTATCTTTTTCAACGATAGAGAAAACTCTTTCTTTTGCCGGAACATGTTGGATTTCCGGCGGTGGGTTCTCCACTAAGTTCCGGGCCGGAATTTCTGATAGTATATGCTCTTGATCTGTCACTCCAATAATTTCTATCGATAACACTTTTGAGTTGCAATAGTTGAAAAGTTAAGTTCTATCGCGGCCGTATTTAATTCAAATACGCTCCAATTTTTTTCATTTAATAACATAAAAAAATCCGATAAATGGATTGGGCTCTTCTGTTCATACCATCAATCCACACTGCTATCCCATTAGCTCACCCTTTTGCGCCCGTTTTTTTACAATTCAGGCCTCATCCTGCCATAGAACAATTCGGGTCCCAACCAACATCTACCGGATTTTTATATGTTTCCTATTTCAACAACTCAAAACCTGTTACCACTACTTCCATTGTATATTTTTTGGTACCATCTTTAGCAATGTAACTGCGACTGGATAATTTTCCACTTGCCAAAATGGTTTTTCCTTTCTTTAATGTTTGTTCCACCTGGTCAGCCGTTTTGCCCCATGCGATCGCATTATGCCATTGCATCTGTTGCGAAACATCGCCCCCGGTATATTCGGGTGTGCCAATTGAAAACTTAGCCATTTTCTTGTTTCCACTGAAAATCCTGATATCCGGGTCTCTGGGCAAACTGCCAGCCAACTGCACTTTGTTAATAATCTCACTCATATTCTTCATTTTTTAATTCCCTTGTAAAGCATCACCGGGGCCCCGCTGATGATAGAACAAAGTTGGGGTGCAGATGAGGGTTTAACCGGTTTTTTACCTTTTATTTCCGATAATAAACGACTAAAAACACTTGTTACCGGGTATACGGCGGAGTTAAATTGCTTCCATGATGAGCGAAAAAAAATGTTTACACTGCGGAGTAAGAATCAGGGGGCGCTCCGACAAAAAATTTTGTGATGACCCCTGTAGAAATGCGCATAATAATCTGCAACACCGCACGCTGAACAAATCGATCCGGAAAGTGAATAGTATTCTTAAATCCAATAGGCGTATTCTGGAAAAATTATTACAGCATGGTGAGCCTCATGTTAAAGTACATCGGAAAGTGTTGCTGGAAAAAGGCTTCCGATTGAATTATCTCACAAATCTGGTATCCAGCAATAAAGGAAGCCATTATTATTTCTGCTATGAATATGGTCTTACCGTCAAAGGCGAAGACATAATGATAGTAAAGAGAAAGTCGCCCAATGATGAAATTGAATAGTTATTTCGTCTTTTAATCTTTTGAAACACCTGCAAAATTAAAAATTTTGAACATTGGATATCGGCTTTTGCACATCCGGTGCTATAACAACATGTTGACAGATGCTTTTCGTAAATTGCACCCATGCAACAATATCTGCAGTTAGTACAGCATATTATCGAAAAGGGTACAGATAAGGCAGACCGAACCGGCACAGGCACCCGCAGTGTTTTTGGCTACCAGATGAGATTTGATCTTTCAGCAGGATTTCCGGTGGTAACCACGAAAAAATTACACCTTAGAAGTATTATTCATGAGTTACTCTGGTTTCTTAAAGGGGAAACCAATACTGACTACCTGAAAGAGAACGGGGTGAGCATCTGGGACGAATGGGCTGATGAAAAAGGAGAGCTCGGTCCGGTTTATGGAAAGCAATGGCGCAGTTGGGAAGGCGCGGATGGTAAAGTAGTTGATCAGATCAGTTGGCTACTATCGGAGATAAAACGCAATCCCGACAGCCGCAGGTTAATTGTGAGCGCCTGGAATGTAGCCGATCTGCCAAAAATGGCCCTCATGCCATGCCATACCATGTTCCAGTTTTATGTAGCCAATGGGAAATTGTCCTGTCAGCTTTACCAGCGTTCGGCTGACGTATTCCTGGGCGTCCCTTTTAATATTGCTTCATACGCTTTACTTACCCATATGATTGCCCAGGTTTGCGAGCTTGCACCTGGTGATTTTGTACATAGCTTTGGTGATGTGCATCTCTATAATAACCATTTTGAACAGGCGCAGCTTCAATTAACACGCACACCCTATCCTTTGCCGCAGTTGGAGCTAAACCCCGAAGTGAAAGATCTGTTTGCATTTAAATTCGAGGATATTAAACTCGTGAATTACAAAAGCCATAATGCTATAAAGGCGCCGGTAGCTGTTTAAGTCTGCTTTAATGTGAGATCACTGGATAAATATTAACTTTACTCATGTATAATTTCAACATGCTTATATACTAAAACCCCTAAGTCCCGGTTATAGAATAGGAAGAGGAATGGTTCCGGGGGTTTTGATTAATTAACCTGAGTTGAATATGATTGTATCGCTGATTCTTGCTGTTGCAGAAGATAACGCCATCGGGAAAAATAATTCACTAATCTGGCATTTGCCAAACGACCTGAAATTCTTCAAAAATACCACATGGGGTATGCCGGTGATCATGGGGCGTAAAACCTACGAGTCAATTGCCGGAGAGCCTTTGCCTGGCAGGATCAATATAATCATCACCCGAAGTAAAGATTTTCAACCCGGCCGGCCAGGAGTTTGGGTGGCAAACACTTTAGAAGCCGGTTTGATACGAGCCCGCGAAACCAACTGCAATGAAGTGTTCATTGCTGGCGGTGGAGAAATTTACAGCCAGGCATTACCGCTTGCCAACCGCATTTATCTTACCCGGGTTCACGCCAGCTTTCCGGAAGCCGAAATATTTTTCAATGGTTTCATCGAAAAGGAATGGAAACTCAAATCAAGGATCGAGAGTTTCAAAGATGAGAAACATGCATATGATTATAGCTTCGAGGTTTGGGAAAAGTAGGGTGGGTTGCGGGTTGAACAGCCGTTGCAGGTTACTGGTAAACAGCCAATACAGGTTATAGATTGTAAGTTCCAGGAGACACTCTTAGATCCTACTTGAATTTTTAGTTGCAATTCGACTGCAATTCCATTGAACGTGGTGATTTTTCGCGATCCGCAATTCAATACTGCCCATCCATTTAATAAGCTTAACAGTCTCCGCTTTTGTATTTACCTAAAACCTAAAACCTACAACATATAACTGTATTGGGTGTAAGTTCCTTGAGACACTCATAGATCCTTCTTGAATTTTTAGTTGCAATTCGACTGCAATTCCATTGAACGTGGTGATTTTGTCGCGATCCGCAATTCAATACTGCCCATCCATTTAATAACCTTAACAGTCTAACATTTTGTATTTACCTAAAACCTAAAACCTACAACATATAACTGTATTGGGTGTAAGTTCCAGGAGACACTCATAGATCCTTCTTGAATTTTTAGTAGCAATTTGTTCTGTAATTCTATTGAGCCATATGATTTTGTCGCGATTCGCAATTCAACACTGCACATCCATTTATTAACCTTAACAGTCTCATTTTTTTATTTACCTAAAACCTACAACATATAACTGTATTGGCCCTTTTTGCTTTTCTTTGCGACCTGACAATTGAAGTTCGCCTGAAAAAATAAACCTTCTATTTTACTGCATGTATAGCCCTTTTGTTCTCGGGTTTAAATACCTGAAATATCTTGTTACGGCTTCCAACGGTAAGGGGCACGGAATACATTCGCCTTTTGTTTACGATTTTATCGAAAATGTATTAAACGATCGAACTCAATATCCAGAATACCATAGTATTGAAAAGCTGAGATCTGAATTATTGCGATCTGATAAAACTATTGCAGTAAAAGATCTCGGAGCAGGATCGGCCAAAAACAACAGGCATAAAAGGAAAGTGGCCGATATCACAAAGAATGCAGCAAAGCCCCGTAAGTATGCCCAATTATTGTACAGGATGGTGCAGTATTATCGATATATAAATCTTATGGAACTGGGTACTTCGCTTGGACTAACATCGGCCTATCTTGCAAGTGCCCGTAAGGATGTTAAATTGTTGAGCATTGAAGGCTCTCCTGAAATTGCCGCCAGCGCGGCGTCGAATTTTAAACAACTGGGGCTTAACAATATTGAACTGCTCACCGGTAATTTTGACGATCTTCTGCAAACTGCGTTGGGAAAATCTAATTTTCAGGATCTGATTTTTTTTGACGGCAATCACCGCCTGGAGCCAACCATGCGCTATTTTGAACAGTGTGTTCCATTTGCAAAAAACGATACTGTTTTTATCTTTGATGATATACACTGGAGTGCTGAAATGGAGGAAGCCTGGAAAAAAATCAAATCGCATAAATCGGTGACCTGCACGGTTGATTTATTTTTTATCGGTCTCGTTTTTTTTAAAACTTCTTTCAAGGTTAAACAGGATTTCGTGATACGATTCTGATAAGAAGACAGGGCCTGTTTTTATTTTTGCTTAACTTGAGACATAACCCGAAACGATATACATGATTATAGGTGTTTTGAAAGAATCTTTGCCTGAAACAAGGGTGTCATTATTAGCTGAATCTGCTGCCGCGCTAGTTAAAAAAGGACTGACTGTTTGGGTGGAGGCAGGTGCAGGTGAGATGGCATTTTGCAATGATGCAGATTATCTGCAGGCCGGCGCTCTGATTAAGGGCGCCGATGACATTTTAATGGGGGCCAATATTATTTTATCAATCAATCCTCCGGCAAAAGCGCCTGTTGCAGGGACAGTATTGATCGGCATTTACCAGGCTCTATTCGATCGTTCTTTTGTTGACGGCTGGTTGAGCAACGGCATCACAGTTTTCAGCATGGATCTTCTGCCGCGTACCACGCGTGCACAAAGCATGGACGTGTTGAGCAGTCAGGCCAATATTGCCGGATACAAAGCCGTGTTACATGCTGCTAATCAATATGGCCGTTACTTTCCAATGTTTATGACCGCCGCGGGAAGTATACCGCCTGCAAAAGTATTGATACTCGGTGCGGGAGTTGCAGGATTGCAGGCAATTGCTACCGCACGCCGCCTGGGCGCTGTTGTAGAAGTATTTGATACCCGGCCGGCAGTAAAAGAAGAGGTGATGAGTTTAGGCGCGAAGTTCGTGGAAGTGGAAGGCGCGGCAGATGCGAAAGCTGCCGGAGGTTATGCTGTTGAACAAACTGATGAGTACAAACAGAAGCAACAGCAACGTATAGCCGAATCGATCGCAAAGGCTGATATTGTAGTTACCACGGCCCAGATTCCGGGCAAGAAAGCTCCAATACTGATTACTGAGGAGATGATGAAAAAAATGCGAACCGGTTCTGTCATTATGGATCTTGCAGCGCGCACGGGTGGTAATACTCCATTTACAAAAAATGATGAGACCGTAATTCATAATGGCGTTAAAATTATCGGTAACAGTAATCTACCAGCCACTATGCCGTATGATGCAAGCAAGTTGTATGGTAAAAATGTAATGAACTTTTTGCAGCTGATTATCACAAAAGAAGGGGCATTGAATATTAATATGGAAGATGATTTGGTGAAAGGAGCCTTTGTAAGTGTGAAGGGGGAAGTGGGAATGGGGAAGTGAGCAAGTCTCTTGGGTTGTACGTTTTCCGTTGTAAGTTATAGTTAACAGCCAATACAGAGTGTGCAGTGAGTAGTTAGAAGTAAGCAGGGAACAACCGAACCAGTTTGTGAGAGTATGTTCACTTCGAACCTCATCATTCGTACTTCGCACTTGTCATTAATTCACTCATTGACTCATTCACTTATTCACATTTGCTATTAAGCAATGAGTAAAGAGTAGGTAACGAAAAGCATTAAACGATTTAAATATGGAGACAATATTAGGATGGATTGCGGAACATCAGCAGATGATATACATCGTTATACTGATGATTTTTGTGGGAGTGGAAGTAATTGGTCATGTGCCTAGTGTATTGCATACGCCGCTGATGAGTGGAGCGAATGCGATACATGGAGTAGTGATTATCGGTGCAATTATAGTGATGGGTAAAGCTGAGCCAGGCAACTATGTTGCTATTGCATTGGGTTTTATAGCAGTAGTGTTGGGAACATTAAATGTTGTGGGTGGTTTTGTGGTGACCGATCGTATGCTTGAGATGTTTAAAAAGAAAAAATAGGATTGAATAGAAGAGCTGTATAAAAAATATTCTGTATGGAATTAAATGTTCTCACGCTTTGTTATTTGCTGGCATCTGTTAGTTTTATCCTTGGCCTTAAAATGCTGTCGAATCCTGCAACTGCCCGCAAAGGCAACTGGATTGCTGCTGCAGGTATGGCTATTGCGATTTTTGCAACTGTATTTTTATATAAAGATGATGATGGTAATTCTCTTCATAACTATGGCTGGATTTTCGGCGGGCTGATTTTAGGGGCCATAGTCGGCACGCTGGCAGCAAAAAAAGTGAAGATGACTGCTATGCCCGAAATGGTGAGCCTGTTTAATGGAATGGGTGGAGCATGTGCTGCATTAATTTCAGTAATTGAATTCAATCATCTCGTTCATGACTATAGCCCTGCAACTTATGCAACAGAAGGATTTAATTTTTTCAGCAGACTGGATTCTACCACTTTGCTGATCATCCTGCTGGGATTAATTATTGGTGCGATTTCTTTTTCGGGCAGCATGTTGGCATGGGGCAAATTAAATGGCCGTGTAAAAGATGTTTCTTTCAAAGGACAGCACACATTAAATAATGTTTTGTTTGTTGTGATCATAGGTCTGATGGTGTTTTTATTAATCGGGAAACCGGAAGAGACAATTACCTATTTTTACGCCATTGTTTTTCTGGCTTTATTGTACGGCGTATTATTTGTTTTGCCCATCGGTGGAGCTGATATGCCTGTAGTTATTTCTTTACTCAATTCATTCACTGGTGTGGCTGCGGCATGTGGCGGATTTCTTTACGACAATAAGGTAATGCTCACCGGCGGAATATTGGTCGGTGCAGCCGGAACATTACTTACCATCCTGATGTGTAAGGCTATGAACCGTTCTTTATTGAATGTTCTGGTTGGTTCATTTGGTGGTGGATCCACAACAACCGGACCTGCACAAACAGGGGGTGGAACATTCAAAGAGATTTCTTTGAGTGATGCCGCCATGGTAATGACTTATGCCAACAGGGTAATGATTGTTCCCGGTTATGGGTTGGCGGTAGCGCAGGCGCAACATGTTTGTCATGAACTGGAGAAAACACTGGAAGCAAAGGGTGTGGAAGTTCGATATGCTATTCATCCTGTGGCCGGTCGAATGCCGGGTCATATGAATGTATTGCTCGCTGAAGCTGATGTGAGCTATGAAAAATTGCAGGAAATGGAGGATGCCAATGAGCTGATGAAATCTACGGATGTAGTATTAGTATTAGGGGCCAATGACGTGGTAAATCCCGCCGCAAAATCAGATCCTTCTTCACCAATATATGGTATGCCTATTTTGGAAGTGGAAGAGGCAAAAACCGTTATCGTAAATAAACGGAGTATGAAACCTGGTTATGCAGGTATTGAAAACCAATTATTCTTTCAACCCCGTACTTCCATGTTATTCGGAGATGCAAAAAAGGCATTACAGGATTTGCTTGCAGAAGTGAAAAATATATAATCCTCAATTTTGTATTACCCGCTGATCTGATTTGAGGATTGGAAAAAATTCATTTTCAGTGATGATATTTGCCATTTAAAATAATATCTTCCCTTTACGGCCAGCCGTTGGAAATCATTTTAGTAATATTCATCTTATCTGTTTATTTTTTTTCAATTCAATTAATTATCGCGGCATGAACCGTTTATTGTTTGTATTTGCTTTTATACAGTTGTGTTTTTCAGTAGTAGCACAGGATAAAATTTCTGGATTTAAAACTTCTGCTCAGGAGCAACAGCTAAAATGGGAAAAGGAATTTGATGCATTGATCAGTGCAGCGGACCAGCAGAAGTGGATGGAGTTTTTAACGTCAAGGCCTCATCATGTCGGTTCTGTACAGGGTAAGCTTAATGCTGAGTATATGGCCAAACTATTCAGGGAATGGGGATATGAAACTGAACTCGCCGAATACCATGTTTTGTTTCCAACACCTAAAACAAGATTACTTGAGTTACAAGGGCCCAGACCATATAAAGCAAAACTGGATGAGCCGGCATTAAAAGAAGACAGAACCAGCGGACAGAAATCAGAACAGTTGCCTACCTATAATGCATATAGTGCAGATGGAGATGTTACGGCGGAATTAGTTTTTGTAAACAGGGGTGTGCCGGCCGACTATGAGGAACTTGAAAAAAGGGGAATCAGCGTTAAGGGTAAGATTGTTATTGCAAAATATGGGGGATCGTGGAGAGGAATCAAGCCAAAACTGGCTGCTGCACATGGTGCTATTGGATGTCTGATCTACTCTGATCCTAAAGATGATGGTTATGCTGCCGGTGATGTATATCCGAAAGGACCTTTTCGTCCGGCAGATGGTGTGCAGCGAGGTTCTGTGATGGACATGCCTGTGACACCCGGTGATCCGTTGACGCCGGGCTATGCTTCAACAAAAGATGCTGTAAGAGTAAAGAGAGAAGATGCTGTGACAATCATGAAAATTCCGGTGCTGCCGATTTCATATGAGGATGCGTTGCCATTACTGCAATCATTAGAAGGCCCATTGGTTCCTGATGTTTGGCAGGGTGGCTTACCGATTACCTATCATATGGGACCAAGTGTTGCCAAAGTAAGATTAAAGCTTGAGTTCAATTGGGATATCAAACCGTTGTATAATGTGATTGCGACTATGAAGGGTGCTGAGCTTCCCGATGAATGGATCATCAGGGGTAATCATCATGACGCATGGGTGAATGGTGCAGCAGATCCCGTTAGCGGAATGGTTGCGGTGATGGATGAAGCAAAGGCAATTGGTGCTTTAGCAAAAAAGGGATTCAGACCGAAACGTACATTGATTTTTTGTGGATGGGATGGAGAAGAACCTGCATTACTGGGGTCTACTGAATGGGTGGAGGATCATGCAAAAGAATTACAGCAGAAAACCGTGGCCTACATTAATTCGGATGGCAACAGTCGCGGATTCATTTATGGAGGTGGATCACATGCATTTGAGCCATTTTTTAATGAGATCATTACGCAGGTGATGGATCCGCAAACAGGCGTAAGTGTTCGCGACCGGCGATATGCTAAAGTGATGGCCGATGGAGACCGGGCTGCACGGTCCCGGACAATGGGTAATACAACAGTGAAGTTGTCGGCGCTTGGTGCGGGATCAGATTATTCACCTTTCTTTCAGCATTTAGGAATTTCTTCATTTAACATAGGATATGGTGGTGAGAGTGATGGCGGAGAATATCATTCGATATACGATAGCTATGATCACTTCACGCGATTCCAGGATCCAGGATTCGCCTACGGTACAGCGTTAGCTAAAACGGGTGGCCGTATGATAATGCGACTGGCCAATGCAGATGTTGTGCCGGTTGATTTTAATAGTTTGTATCAAACGGTTAATGGTTATGTAGCTGAGGTGAAATCACTTGCTGATAATATGCGTACTGATGCAGAACAGGAACAGAAATTGAGTGCTGAAAATATTTTTAATCTTGCGCGCGATCCTAAGTTACCTTATGTAGCGCCTAAGTTGCCCTCTCAGGTTCCCTATTTTGATTTCAGTAAACTTGATAATGCATTGGTGAAATTTAAAGTGGCAGCGGAACTATACAAGAAAGCCTCATCAGCAGCAGACCAATTGTCCGCAGCAAAATTGCAACAACTAAATACAATACTTTACAGGGCAGAGCAATCATTACTTGCAGAAAAAGGTTTGCCCAGGAGACCATGGTACAAGCATACAGTTTATGCTCCCGGATACTATACCGGTTATGGTGTAAAAACTCTGCCTGGTGTAAGGGAGGGAATCGAAGAAGAAAACTGGACTGAAGCACAGGAACACATCATTTTACTCGCAGAAGCCATTGAAAGATTTACCGGTGAAGTGAATAAGGCAGTGGGGTTGTTGAAATAGATTGGTGATATTTTTTGCAGCATTTGATATTATCAAGTTCGTGTGTTCTTCACTTCAACCTTCGCCCATCGACCTTCATACTTGTAATTGTCCCGGAGGGACATATGGTTCAATGAAGTTTGCGGATGATAAATGAATGAAAAATATGTGATGTTTTGCAACCGTATTATTCGTTCCTTCGGAACGCGCGTTGGTTGCTGAATACGTATTTATGTTTTCTACCCACCAGCTGTCCCTATCGGGACAAAACAGCCTGGATAAGTATTTCTGACATTTTGGAATGACTACGCATGTCCTACACCCATTACAATTTGAATATATTTTTTCCTGGCGGGAAATAGAAATTCATCAAAATTTCTGCAAATAGATGACAATCGAATTGGCGGGTCACTTCATCCTTCGCCGTTTGCATTTGTTTTCGTCCCGGA
>JANPJC010000180.1:0-4965 GCA_031425315.1 Chitinophagales bacterium | reverse complement strand
GACACGGCGATAAAAGATCTGGATGAAGTAATCATTGCATACAACAAATGGGAACAAAATCGAAAAGAAGTACCGAATAAAATTTTAAAATTAGATATAAAAGATGCCAGGTTGAGAAACCCTCAAACCACTGCGGATCTGTTGGCTATGAGTGGTGCCGTTTTTGTGCAAAAGAGCCAGTTAGGCGGCGGAAGCCCAATGATACGTGGCTTCGCGACTAACAGGATATTAATTGTAAATGATGGCGTGAGAATGAATAATGCTATTTACAGAAGTGGAAATCTTCAAAACATTATACAGATAGATCCCTTCAGCATAGAAAATGCAGAGGTTATATTCGGACCAGGATCATTGATATATGGTAGCGATGCCATTGGAGGAGTAATGGATTTTCACACACTCCAGGCAAGATATTCCGATTCAAAAAAAGCGGTTATCAAAGGAAGTGTTGTGGCAAGGTATGCAACTGCCAATAAAGAAAAAACCATTCATGCTGATATCAATGCAGGCTTTAAGAAAATTGCATTGCTTACGTCTTTCACTTATAGCAAGTATGACGACCTTTTGATGGGAAAGAATGGAGGACAGGATAGCTATCTCCGGCCAGAGTATGTTGAACGAATAAATAATGTCGATTCAATATTAAATAACAGTAATGAGAGGGTTCAGAAATTCAGTGGATATGATCAGGTGAATTTTTTACAGAAGATAAAATACAAAGCTGGCGAGTATCTTGACCTTCAGTACAGTTTCACTTATGCAGGTACTGGAAATGCTCCCCGCTATGACAGATTGATACAATACAGGCAAGGTAAACTTCGCTTTGCAGAATGGTCGTATGGTCCAATGATTCTGCGGATGCATGTTCTACAGGCCGAGCATAAAAGAAAAAATGTATTGTATGATGAAGCCCGGTTTATGGCTGCTTATCAGGATTACGACGAAAGCAGGATAGAACGCACCCGTGCCAATAATAACAGGAATACCCAGTCAGAAAAAGTACATGCTTACAGCTTTAATTGGGATGCAACGAAGAACCTTGGGAACGGCCAATTGTTTTATGGTGCAGAGCAGGTATTCAATAAGGTAGGTTCCCTTGGAAGCAGGAGAAACATCAGTACTGATGCTGTCTCCAATTATGTTTCAAGATATCCGGATGGAAGTACATGGAGTACCACCGGTATCTATGCAAGTTATAAACAGAATATCAGCAAACAACTAACAGCTACAGGCGGCCTGAGATACAGTTATAACACACTTAATGCAAGATTTGATACGTCATTTATAAAGTTTCCCTATCAAAATGCAGCATTACGTGATGGTGCATTGACAGGTAATATTGGACTCGTATTCAGACCTTCGGATGGCTGGCAGTTGAATGCTGTTTTTTCCACTGGCTACCGTATGCCAAATGTTGATGACATCGGAAAATTTTTTGAAAGTGTACCCGGAAATATTACTATTCCCAATCCGGATTTGAAATCAGAATATGCATGGAACTGGGAGATAGGTATAATAAAAAGAGTATCCAGAAAATTAACCATTGAACTTAACCTCTTTCATACCATTTTGGAAAATGCGATAGTTCGCAGGCCATTTACTTTAAATGGGCAGGACAGTATTGATTTTGATGGAACAAAGAGCAGGGTGGAAGCATTACAGAATGTTGCTAAAGTAACTGTATGGGGTGTTCAGGCCAGTCTGGAATGGTATTTCGCAAGGAATTTTACTTTTCAGTGCAATGCCAATTGGATCACAGGAAAAGAAACTGATGATTCAAAAAATGACCAAGTAGCGTTAAGACACGCCCCGCCTTTTTATGGCAATAGTTTAATCCGATACAGTAGAAATAAATTTCGGATTGAATTTGCTGCATTTTACAATGGTAAAATAAATAATGAAGATCTTGCTCCATCTGAACAGGCTAAAACTGACATCTATGCAAAGGATGATGCAGGAAAACCTTACAGTCCTTCATGGTACACCATTAACTTGAAAGCAGGGTATGACCTGAACAAATTCCTGAATATTTCAACTGGGTGGGAAAACATAACCAATCAGCGATACCGGCCTTATTCTTCAGGAATTGTTGCTGCCGGATCTAATTTTATCATCGCCCTCAGGGGCAATTTTTAATAAACATGGATCAAACGCGCGAAATTGCTTCCAACACCAGGTGGTACAGAAAATACCATCGATGGGTGAGTTCAATTTTCCTGATTTTTTTTCTCATCGTTGCTGCAACGGGCATTCTGCTGGGTTGGAAAAAGAATACCGGCGGATATCTTCTGGCGAAAAGTTATTCCGGTGTATCTACTGACCTTAATCGATGGCTCACGTTCGACTCACTTTCGGTTATAGCTATCCGTGTGTTACATGATAGTGTAAGTGCAGATTTATCAACTGAAATAGACCGTATAGATGCCAGGCCTGATAAAGGAATGGTCAAAATTTTATTTAAAGATCATTTTAAATCCATTCAATTGGATGGTACCACCGGTGCAGTATTGCATATTGAAACGCGTCGTGCCGACTGGATTGAAAAACTACATGATGGATCTTTATTTGATCACTATACCGGATTTTCTGCCCAGCCATTCAAACTCGGTTATACTGCGCTGTTGGGTGGAAGTTTGCTGTTCCTGACTATTTCAGGATTTTGGCTTTGGATTAATCCGAAAAGGATCAGGAAAAGGAAGGATCTCAACAAGGCGGCATAATCTTCAAAAGAGGTTTTGTTGATGAAAGTGTCTGTTAAATCAGGCACTTTTTTTATTCAAAATATTTGGAGAATTATTATTAATTGGTGCCATTAGCCTCTTTTGAATAGAAAACGTTCAATATTAGTGACTTAAATAGATAGAAATGGAAACTGATTGGCTTTTCTACAAGATATTATTTAAGTTATACCAAGCAGCTAATTTTTATAAAAATTGTCTAAATTACATGGAATCAATACAGATTTCATGACAGAAGAAGCAATGCTTCATGGTTGTGTGCATAATGATGCTACTGCTCAACAGGAGTTGTACCAAAAGTATAGTCCAAAAATGCTGTCTGTGTGTTACCGATACGCGAAAAACCGGGAAGATGCAGAGGACATGTTGCAGGAAGGATTTATCAAAGTGTTCACTCAGATCAGGCAGTTCCAAAACAGGGGCGCACTGGAAGGTTGGATACGGAAGATCATGGTACACACCTGTATCAATAACCTGAAGAAAAACAAAAAATTCACGGAAAGCGTGGATATCATTTATGCCAACAGTATTCAGATCAGGGAAGACGCGATCCCCTCGATACTACAGGCGAAACAGGTAATAGAATGTATAAGGTTATTGCCTTTAGGTTATAAAACGGTGTTGAACCTTTACGCAATAGAAGGGTACTCACATAAAGAGATTGGCGACATGCTGGATATTGAGGAGAGTACGAGCAGGTCACAGTACACCAGAGCAAAGGCAATGCTTGAAGATATCCTGGTAAGAAAAAGAATTATTCAGAAACCAAAGGAAAAAACCAGTTGGTTTTCTGCAGCTAAATAGAATAACCGAAGAAAACACACCAGACTTTGAACCTACTTTCATGAACTGCTATGGAGAGAAATTTATACACGGAAGGGTTTGAAAGTTTTTTGAAGGATAAGGCGGATCAATACAAACTGTATCCATCGGAGAAAGTTTGGAAAAATATTAACCGCCAGCTTCATCCAAGGCGTAAGTGGCCCTATCTTACCGCTGCACTTCTACTTTTAGGAATTGGCGTGGGAGGGAAATTTTACCTTGATGATAAGATCAGTCAAAATAATTCATTCACTTCCTCAACCGACAAAGGTTTTGCAAATGCAGAACAAACCCGGCAGTACGGCCAATCTGATGGCCATTCTACTGCGGCTGATGAAAACGATATAGTCGCACCTAAGACTTCATCAACAACAACATCAGAAAAATCAGTTGGAGGCAGCTCACTTAGAATTGCCTCAATAAATCCCGGAATTGTTGCCGGAGTAAACCATGTGGATAATGTAGGTCAGCATCAGGAAACTAAAGCAGCTGTACCACCTTTGAATTTTTCTGAATTTGCCGAACCGATTAGCAATTATTCTTTGTATCCGGTGTATGTAGATCGTACAGCCACGCAACGCACTATTGTAAATGCAGGTACACCATCTTCGATTACATCAGTATCTGAAAATACCGTCGTAAAATCGTCACAAGTTAAAAGGCAATTAAAAGTAGCTGAATTACTCAAGGCACAGGAAGCGATGGCAGGAGAATCAGTTACTGAGAAAGTTATCACCCGGATTAAAAAAGTAAAAAACAGAACCGATTGGCAGATTTACGTTTCACCTTCTGTCAGCTACAGAAAATTAATAGGTAAAGCGTCTGATGTTCCGTACAACTACACTGGGATGGTTACTAATCCTGTTTCGGGTTCAAGCGCTGATGTAAACCTGGCCGTGAACCACAGGCCATCAATGGGATTGGAACTAGGAACATCATTAATTTATCCTGTTACAAAATTTCTAAGGATAAAAGCGGGTTTCCAACTGAACTATAACCGGTATGATATCAAGGCATACAATTACAAACCAGAGGTAGCTACTTTTGGCGTCGATAACAATCGCATCAGTGCCCGGTCTATCAATACTGTATCGTATTACAGAAACTACAGCGGAAACTCTCAGGATATTTTAAAGAATGAAAGATTCATGGTATCCATACCGCTCGGTGTTGAACTTGAGTTGTTTGGAAATGATAAGGTGAAATTTAATGTCGCTTCAAGCATACAGCCTACATATGTTTTTGACAACAACTCATACCTGATTTCCACAAATCTTAAGAACTACGCGCAGGAACCTCGTTTGAACCGCAACTGGAACATCAATGCGGGAATGGAAGCCTTTCTGAGTATCAGAACTGGAAAAGTAACCTGGGTAACCGGTCCTCAGGTACGTTACCAGTTATT
>JANPJC010000179.1:0-2278 GCA_031425315.1 Chitinophagales bacterium | reverse complement strand
CCATTCTTCTTTACTGCCCGGTAATGTTTTATCACGATAAGTAGTGAAACTGATGTCGAGCTTTTTATTGGTCCATGGTACCGATACAATTTCTTCTTCAATAAATAAGCGATTGTGTTTTACAAATACATGACTGATTCCAAAACCGCCACGATCTTTTTCCTGTAAAGGATACGACCATGTTTTGCTTTCCTTATTGAGATTGACCAGCTGGTATGAGAATGGTTGTACATCATTTTCACTATTGAATGAATATCTTGTCTGCTGTACAATCCATAATTTATCCGCAGCTGTCGCTACATTTAATTGCGCAGATTCACCAGGTTCAAAAATTGATTTATTCAGCGAGGCCTTGTAATAACCCGGAATTGTTCCTGGTGATTGAGTATTTTCTTTCACCTCCACATACTGCATTGTTTTAACAGCCTGGCCATTTTTATCTTTTGCGGTGGCCTCAATTACATACCAACCTGCGCGCAATTTCTGTTTGCTGAACAACAATTCAAGTACGCCATTTTTGACACTGTCTTCAATCGTCAATACTTTCTCTTTCCGTTTCCAGCTTTCTTTTTCGGTTTCATTACCATATTCATCATAAGGAAAATAGCGGCTGTATTCTTCTTTCGAATAAATGAAAGTATCAGGTGCGTTCCAATACCTTGGCCTTATTAATCTTGATGGTGTTTCCAAAGCAAATACGTCCACTGTTGCTTTGACTGATTGCGGTTCGCCAGACAAATTTTTTGCAGACAGCATAACTTTTTTCAGGCTGTCCCTGTACAAGATTGATCCTTCCGGTAATTGTATATTGAGTTCTAGTGATTGATAACCGATCGAAACATTGGTTTCTGCCGAACGGGTTTCTCCATTGATATCCGTAACATCAACAGATACCACATAATTAAATATAGGAGAAGATGAAGGCGCTATCGCCGCATCCGGTATAGCTTTGAAACTGATATTGAAACTGCCGTCAGGATTAGTGGTCAATTCTCCATGGGCAATTTCCATTGGGCGGGATGGCGGGTATATTTTACCGCGTCCAAACCAGGGATAAGGAAATCTCGCTTCACGCGTAACCCGATAGTTGAGTTTTGCACCGCCGATGCTGCTGCCGGCATAAGCCATTGCAGAACCTTTGACGGTTACAGTATCATTGAGTTTGAATTCTGATTTAAGCTTTTGATATTCCACAAAAAACTTAGGCCTCTTGTATTCTTCAACATTGAATGAGACCTGTGCATTGGTTTCCTTTTCCACAATGCTGAAATTGCCTGTCATACCTGAAGAAGGCAATTGAAATTTTCCTGATACAGATCCGAAACTGTTGGATTTAACGGTTATTGAATCGACCGTTTGTCCATTGGCATCTCTTAAATAAATTGTTGTGGAATGGTCAACAAGCGTCCGATGTTTTTTACTGTCAAAATTTTTAGTGATTAATATGCCTTTAAAATATAATAACTGGCCGGGCCTGTAGATACTCCTGTCGGTAAAAAGATAAACCTGCTGATTTTCTTTTTCAAATTTTTCCCTGGTATAATTTTCATTTTTTTGAATAGGCAATATCCGGTTTTGATTACCATCTAAAAACAGATTGTCTTTCTCCCATTTGATTTCCAACCGAACCTGCTCATATTGTTTTGGCGCACTAAGTTGTACATATCCATCTTTTGAAGAAACCAATTTTTCTTTCGCAATCAGCGTATTGCTGTTTTTGGTGTAGTCATATTTCTGTTGCCATATCTGTACATTGGCATTGGATAATGGCAAGCCTGTTTCGCGATTGACAATAAAATAGTGATTGCCCTGGTTAAAATATGCAATATTCGAAACAAAGAAGTACTGCACGGCCATTGGATTGCTATCAAATGAAAAATCTTCGTTGACACTTGCAAGCAAAGCATACCGGCCTACGGGTAAGGCATCTATTTTTATTTCTACGCTGTGCTGACGATAATCTTTTACTGATGGCAGATCCTGTGTGATTTTCTTCAACACCGGCAATGCAATCAATTTTTTCCAATAGGTATCGTCATATCTTTCTCTCAACTGACTAAAAAATGCCTCATCCACAGCGATAATCCGGTAGTACATCCGGCTCACATTTTTAAAACTCACCATTGTACGGAAAGGTTGACCTGGAACATTCACTTTCTCGGTTTGCATAGAAAGTTCTTTTCTTTCTATCTGCTGCAATAAACCCGCTGCATTCGCTGCTCCTTCTGATCCGGGATATTTTTTGATGATCTCTTCCAGTTGCGCTTTTACAGTTACG
>JANPJC010000178.1:0-3614 GCA_031425315.1 Chitinophagales bacterium | reverse complement strand
GATTTTGAGGAATTTCTTCAACCAGGGTTTTGAGGTTATAAAAGTCAGGATATAAAATTCATTTTGCTGTTAAACGGGTTCGCCATCATTTTGTTACTATTCCGGTAATTGGTTTCAAAATTATCAAACTACCTCTTCCTGACCACGGAGTTAAGCGGAGGTTTTGAGATAGGCAGAGAAACAGCCAATACATCGACTCTCCTTTCAACTTAATACGTCCGCTTATCTCTGCGGCCAATTGGAAATCATTAGTCCTTATTCAGGAGTCTTTAATGAAGTCAAACCGAAAAAATCAACTATAAATTTACTTCAATTCAACCATATCTTAAAGCCAATAACATGCCATCGAACAGATATAAAGCCACCTGCATAAAATAGTCCTGCAATTACTGCAGGACTATTGAAATTTAACCTTTTATAGTGCCCGATTCCTTAACTCACACCTGAGCCCGGAGCAATTGTTTCGGAAGGCTGAACGAAATATAATTTGCCGGATGGGTCTTCCGCCATCAAAATCATCCCATTACTTTCCACACCTTTCATTTTCCGGGGAGCAAGATTAGCCACTACCACCACCTGCTGACCAATTATCTTTTCAGGTTCGAAATGCGCCGCGATACCTGATAAGATTGTTCGTTTTTCATATCCAAGATCCACTTCAAGTTGTAAGAGTTTGTCGGCCTTTTTTACTCTTGACGCAGCTGTTATTATGCCTGTTTTCAATTCGATTTTTGCAAAGTCATCATAGACTATTTCTGCCTTTTTTTCAGGAGGTGCAGCTATTGCAGTTGCTGCGGTACCAGGTACTGGCTTCGCATTGGATTTCAGTTTTTCAATCTGCAGTGCAATTTCTTCATCTTCTATTTTCCTGAATAGGAGTGCCGGTTCACGCAGGCTGTAACCCACACTCAGCAGCTTTGCTTTTCCTGCATTCTCCCATTCCAGCATTTTGTCCACGACTTTAAACATCTGCAACATTTTTTTAGCAGTGTAGGGCAGCCATGGATTGATGAAGATGGCAAGGTTTGCTGACAACTGTAAACAGATATGCAAACAGTTATCAATTACCTTTTGACCTTCAGGATTTGCTTCCAGATTTTTCACTACAATCCAGGGTTCTTTTTCCTGCATATAGCGATTGCCTTTCCGCGCCATTTCAATCACTTCAAATAGCCCTTCTCTAAATCTGAAATTTTCCAGGCACTCCTCTATCCTGTTCTTAGCAGGCATAAGCTCAGCCAGCATTTTTGTATCTGTTTCATCAATCACGTCATCATGCAGCTTTGGCACTTTACCTTTTGTGAGCTTGTGCATTAGCACCATGGTGCGGTTGATGAAATTGCCGAAGATGCTGACGAGCTCACTATTCACAGCATCCTGAAATCCTTTCCATATAAATTCACTGTCTTTGGTTTCAGGGGCGATGAGCGTGAGGTAATAACGCAGCATATCCACCGTTTGCTGACCACCATTTTCCTTATTTACAAAGTCATCAATATAATCCTGCATATCAATTTTCCAGTTCCTGCTCGTGCTCATCTTATCTCCTTCAAGATTCATGAACTCATTGCTCGGCACGTTCGCAGGAAGGATATTGCCATGTAATTTGAGCATCACCGGAAAAATGATGCTGTGAAACACTATGTTGTCTTTGCCAATAAAATGTACCAGTTTGGTGTCATTCTCATACCAGTAAGGTTTCCAATCTTTTCCGTTATCTATTGCCCACTGTTTTGTTGCGCTGATATATCCTATCGGAGCATCAAACCACACGTATAAAACTTTTCCATCTGCATTATTTAATGGAACCTTTATGCCCCAATCCAGGTCGCGGGTAACAGCACGTGGCAATAAGCCACCATCAATCCAGCTTTTACACTGCCCTAATACATTCGTTTTCCAGTCTTTACCGTGTTCCTCCAGAATCCATTCCCTCAAAAAAGCTTCATGTTTGTCCAGGGGCAGGTACCAATGTTTGGTGAGCTTTTTTACCGGCACTCCTCCGCTTAACATACTTACCGGATTGATCAATTCGTCCGGACTGAGACTTTTCCCGCACCTTTCGCATTGGTCGCCATAAGCCTGGTCGAATGCGCAGTTTGGACAGGTTCCTTTTATGTACCTGTCGGCCAGGAAAGTTTTCGCTTCCTCGTCAAAATATTGTTCGCTTTCGTTAACGATCAGTTCGTTACGGTCGTTGAGATAGGTGAAAAATTCCTGGGCTGTTTCATGATGAAGGGGAGAAGATGTTCGATGATAGATATCGAATGAAATACCGAGATCCTCAAAATTCTTTTTGCAGATTTCATGGTACTTGTCAATAATTGCCTGTGGAGTGGTGTTTTCTTTTCCCGCCTGAATAGGAATAGCAGTGCCATGTTCATCACTGCCGCATACGAAAGCCACATCCCGTTTCTGCGCCCTGAGGTAACGTACGTAAGTATCAGCAGGCAGGTATGCGCCTGCAAGATGGCCAATATGCTTCAAACCATTGGCATAAGGAAGCGCAGAAGTGATAAGATATCTTTTCGGTTGATCCATTTTATAATCTTTACCCTGCCGGCCATTTATAAAGTGAGTTTATCGGCCGAAACGGGGATTGCAAAAATACCTTAAAGTCCGCAATGCCCAAACTAATCGCTTAAGGGTTACGTTCTGCCTTCAGATACAGAAAGTGGGAAGAGGATAGTGCGGTAAGCCGTAATTCTGACTTAATTTTGGGTATCGACAACTACCAATATCCAAAAATGTAATTGATGAACAGGAAAAACTTTTTACAATCTCTTAGTCTGTCCGGTGCTGGCCTGGCCGCTCTGCCTGCCATGGCAAACACCACGTCGGCGGCAGAAGCGTTAGCATTAACGCCTCCTTATCTAAAAACCGGGGATACTATCGCCATCACTTCTCCGGCAGGTTATATAACAGAGGCTGAGATTCAGCCAGCGAGATTAAAATTGATTGAATGGGGATTCAAAGTTCGTTTGGGTTATTCGATTGGAAAACGTGATTTTAGTTTTGGGGGAACAGATGAAGAACGCGCAAAAGATTTACAAATTTTAATGGATGACCCGGGAGTTAAGGCAATTTTATGCGCAAGGGGGGGATATGGCATCACCCGCATCATTGATAAGCTCAGTTTCACGCGTTTCAAAGAGAAACCGAAATGGGTGATTGGATTCAGTGATATTTCAGCTTTTCATATTCACCTTTCCAGAAATTACAATATTGCTTCCGTACATTCCAAAATGTGTAACAGTTTTCCGGAAAAATGGGATAATGCTGAGCCCGTTATACAGGAAAGTCTGTTGTCAATCAAACAATTGATTACAGGCAATCGGATGACTTATCAAACAGATCCTCAACCTTTCAACAGAAAAGGCATTGCGAATGGTCAGCTGATCGGCGGCAATCTGTCGATTATTCAACATTTGATGGGAACCAATTCAGAGATCCGTACAGAGGGTAAAATTCTTTTTCTGGAAGAAGTGGGCGAATACCTGTATAGTTTGGACAGAATGATGGTGAATATGAAGCGGGCGAAAAAACTTGATCAGCTGGCAGGTTTAATTATTGGTGGGTTCAATAGAATTAAACCCGATGATACAGATGAAGAG
>JANPJC010000177.1:0-8735 GCA_031425315.1 Chitinophagales bacterium | reverse complement strand
ACAAGAAAATTATCAATCATGCTTTTTATAGTTACCCATGTATTGCTGTTGTTTGGCTCGAACAGGTAAGATTTCATTGCACAACTGATAGATTGTTCAATCATTATCATAGTGCGGCGTACACTGATATATTTCCAATCCGGGATATTGCCATCCAATGTTCGCGCTCCCCAAACCAACATCCCCTTCCCCACAAATTCCCGAATGGCATTTATTGATTTACCACCCACGACATCTACATTCATTCTTTCCTGATCATCATTGGTGATAGCTGCGAAAGGTTTCACTGCTGCAACAACTGATACATTCGTCGGCGGCTTCCACACCCCCCTTTCACGATCCACCATACTATAAATCCCTGCAATTGCAGCTGAAGGCGGAAGAAGGTTTAGCACATGATTTATAGCTGCAATGATTTTTTTGTACGTGGTGCTGGATTGTATAAGTGCTTGGTGCAGCAAACGAATTTTCTTTGCCCTCTCATCTTCAGTATCCGTGTCTAATGGCTTCTTCAAATCTGCGTAAACAGTTACCACTTCCGGCTCCGGCAAAAGTGTTGGCAAATCTTCCAGGCTAACGTCCAGGTTTGTAAAATCAATTGCTGATTCACTTATCACTGAAGTCTGTATCCACGGGTAATATGCCGAACCATAACTTCTACCTTCGTTCCCTATAGCACTCCTGAATGCATCAACAGTATCCTGCAAAGTTTCTCCTTCCCCGGGTATTACATCAAAAATGCCCATCCTGCTTTTCATTTTAAGGCAATGACTTAAAACATCGTTGTACAAAGCATAGCATTTTCCTCTTTCCGCAGGAATTGCAAAATCCGGCAACACAATTAAAGTAGGCTCCTCTTCCTTTTCCAATAGCTCAAACACGCTCTGCTTTTTTATATCATCGAAATTAATTACAAGAGATTGATCAACTCCATATTCACCAAGTGATAAAATATAGCATGCGCCTCCGCCATTCATAAAAAACCAGCTCAGGCAGTCATACAAATAAAAACGCGTTGTATTTAATTTCAGATCATCTCCGTTGAAATTTGTAATGGGCTGAACGGGCTGAACAGTTGTTTTAGTATGACCCTCAATACGGAATACATGATGAAAGCTCTTTCCAAAGTATAACTCGTACTCAATAAAAGAAGTAACTTTAACAGGCACTCCTTTAATTGATTTGTCCAGTCTTTTTGCTTTTTCGGTATACCCTACAAAAACCGGAACAGCCGTATCCACCCCAACCACTGAGTTCGGAAATGCATTTTTTTCGACGATATATACCCCGGGAGTTTTGTATGAATTGGACATGTAGGGAATTATTGCTGGTGAAGAATATGTTCGATAAGAATGTGGGCTGCCGGAAGATACAATAGATCTTTTAATCCAATCTCCACAATGGTGGAAATAATTATTAAAGTGATAGGGATTTCTTAAGACAAACTGAGATGTTCAACATCATATTTTTGCCGGTTCATGTATTTAAAGTGTAGACTGCACGGCTACTTAAAGCGTCGACTTTTTTAAACTGAAAACGACCTTTGCATTTTTCTGTTCAGAAGAAGAAATAAATACTTCATGTTTGATATCGCCGGATCTTACAATCATGACTGAAGTATTGGGTGGTATGGAACCAAGATTTTCAGCCAC
The DNA here is from genome assembly GCA_031425315.1 of Chitinophagales bacterium. Taxonomy (GTDB): domain Bacteria; phylum Bacteroidota; class Bacteroidia; order Chitinophagales; family Chitinophagaceae; genus Pollutibacter. Next base: position 7,083 of record JANPJC010000177.1, on the reverse strand, counting down.
CATAATAATCTCATGTAGTGGATTCTCATAATCCACTTTAATGGTAAAACTGATTGGCTGTTGCGATAACCGTGCACGGGAAACAATGAGCTTGTTGTTATGATAAATACTGACAGTATCGCCATCAATTTCACCATTATCATACAAATCGATCCTGATATTTCCTTCATCAGTTTCAATTTTTCTCACCAGTGGATTGGCCCTGCTGGTGAGTACAGCCGGTGGATTAGGAAAAGAAGTGATTTTTTTCTTTGTTACACTCGTATCATTGGCAGCAGCGCGCGGCCCTGGCTTCGTTAATTCACTAACCTGCCCTGATTGCTTAGGGGCGGGGGTCGGTGCTTTTTTTATCACAGGTTTAGCCGCAGGCGCTTTAGGTTTTGTCATTGCAGCATTTCCCTTTGAACTGTTCGGAGCGACTGAATTAGTTATATTTTTTGTCGCTGGTGTTGCTTTCACCGGTGGAGTTGCTGTAGTTGCAGGTACACATTCACGAAAGGTTATGTCGTCCAGAGCAAAATCATTTCCGCAACCTCCCGGCGCACGATTGATCATCGTGAGAATTAGCGTAGATCCATTTGATGGCGTGTGAAATATCCTTTTGTATTGCACCCAGTTTGGATCATCATATCTTTTAATTTCACCTGTTGCCATTTGCATGACCACTTTGCTGTCTGCATCCTGTAACCGTATTGTTATATCAGGCAATAAAGGGAAGGGACATTTTTCTGTTGGCCGGCAAACGTTCAACATCCACACACCAAATTCATAAATGGCGTTTGACTTCAAACCGACAATTTTTGTAGTGAAAAACTGTCCGCTTTCATAAGATGCATTAACCAACATAAAATTGCCATCAACATCCCCTGGCGTATGATCCTCATTCAAAGTAATCCAGTCACCACCAAAACATTCCGAGGTAGAAGAAACGTAACCGTAAAATCCATCACCGGGGCACGAAGTACCAAGTCGCTGATAAAAATAGGAAGGAGTGTTAAAGTCATTCACTTCTCCCCTGCCCATATGTAATGTCATAAATGGTGACTGCAAAACGCAGTTCTGTTCACGTGACTGCAAATGCAGCATCAGGAGAATTGTTATGGATAAGAAATGCTTCATCGACACCAGACTTTGGTACTTATCAATTTACTGAATGTAACCTACACTTCAATCAAATAACTTATGAATGGTCAAAGAGTTCTGAAAGTGCATAAATAAAACATGCCATGCTAAAACGTACATCCATCCTCCTGACTTATTACTGAATACCTCCTGAAATGTAATGGCATTGAAGCTTTGAGATGAATACCACACAAAGAGAAGCAATGAATTTTACCGTTTGTCAAATGGAATGTGCAGATTACGGGAAAATTATTCTACAATTGTTTTTCAATTTAATAATATGAAAGGATTATTGCTTATTTGTTTAATGGCCGTTGTTCATAATGCTTTTGGTCAACAGGCTCCGGTTCAAAAGGAAAAGTGGCACTGGGACGATCCGCTTAAACAAGATACCAGTGCAGGCTATGTGCAGGTTGTAAAAATTGACAACGTGTTATACATCTCCGGTGCGGTAAGTACAGAACTAACACCCGAAGGTATTACCAGATTGTACAGAAGTCTCGGAGCTTCCCTGCGAAGTTTTGGAGCAGGCTTTCAGCACGTGGTGAAGGAAAATCTTTACACCACGGATATTGAAATGGTAAAGAAGTATAATAGTGCGCGAAAAGCATTTTATAAAAACGATTTCCCTGCTGCCACATGGGTGCAGATTTCCAGGTTATTTATGGAAGATGCAAAACTTGAAGTGGAGCTGATCGCACATTTACCCAAATAAGAAAGCTCCTGTAGAATACATATCCGGAATTGACAATTCGAAATGGACGAAATCCTAAGTGGTTTATCCATGAGAAATCTCTTTTGCGCATAATCTACGTGCTCCTACAATTTTTAGAAATGAGATATGATAGCTTATCTATCATTACGACTGGATGTAATACAAATTATTTGCAGGATATGCGCAGCAACCTGCTAAAAATTTCAGCATTTTACATTGCGTTCCAGAATCTATAGTTATCGGATCGAATAAATGATCCTTTGCGACATCATTAACACGATCGCACCCGATATTCTGCTGCATAATTTTTATAAGCTTCTCACAGCAATTGAAAGTTTGTTAAAAAAGTTTTTTATCCTGTTGACATTCTTTTTTGATATATACATGAAATACAATAATAAGACCCTTTAGTAATCCAATTCACACTCATGACAAACCGAATTTATTAAACCGATATGCCTCAAACCTGTTAAAATTTCAGGACCGGAACCACATTCAACAGGCAAATTAATTGCAATTTAATCGCCCTTTAACCAGCTGCGCCTACCTTTGCGGGACTAAATTAAAACGAAAGTTGAGCTATGGATGTGCTGGATAATATTATATGGGGCAATACAGTATTAAAATACCTGCTGGTGTTCGCAGGAATAATTATCACCTGGGGCATATTGAAACTGACAAAAAAGAAAATTCTTCAATTTGTAAAAAAAATTACGGCCCGAACATCCAATAACTTCGATGACATTCTCATTGATGTAGCAGAAAAATTCGTACTCCCTTTTCTGTATCTCTTTTTTAATTATTCGATACTCATGACCCTCGAGCTTCCATTGAAGTTGTCGCGTGTGCTTGATGTGGCTATTTCACTTGTAACTATTTATTATATCGTTCGTGCAATTAATTTTCTTATACACACGGCTGTTGTCTTGTTTATGCAGAAGAAAGGCGAACCACCAGAGCGCATTAAACAATTGAATGGCATGCTGCTTGTCGTGAAAGCTGTAATCTGGATAATGGGCATCATTATGCTGATTGACAATCTTGGATATGATATTACAACGGTCATTGCCGGTTTGGGTGTAGGAGGTATTGCCATAGCCCTTGCTGCTCAGAATATCCTTGGTGATCTTTTTAGCTATCTCGTTATTTTCTTTGATAAGCCGTTTGAAATCGGAGACTTTATAACAATGGGTGCGCATAGTGGTGTGGTTGAAAAAATCGGCATTAAGACTACACATGTGAGGAGTTTGGATGGGCAGCAATTAATCATGCCCAATGCTGAGATGGCCACATCAGTAATACATAATTTTAAACGACTCCAGAGGCGAAGAATGCTGTTCAGTATCGGGGTAGTATATAAAACCCCTCATTACCAGCTGAAAAGAATACCTGACTATATTAAATCCATTATCAATAAAAAAGAGCAGTTAACTCTTGATAGAGTTCATCTCAAATCCTTTGGCGATTTCAGCGTCAACTTCGAAATTGTTTATTATGTGGAATCAGCCGATTACCAGTTGTATATGAATTTACACCACGAAGTGTTACTCGACATCTTCCATCTTTTTGAAGAGCAAGGGATAGAATTTGCATTCCCTACTCAAACCATACTCCTGGATAATCAAGATATACAAATGGGAAAAGAACAAAAGGATATTACTTTCAAATAACAAATAACATTCGGGTAATTACATTTCATGATGAACTTTTTACACGTTTTAATAAACTGCAATTTACCAGCTGATTGACAATTTATATTTACCTGAATAGAGATAAAAGAATGATATGATATTATTGGCGACAGATCTTGATGGAACATTTTTAGCCGGAGACAGTTTCTACAAGCAAACACTTTACAAACTATTAATGGACCGGAAAGATACAATGTTGATTTTTGTTACCGGAAGGGGTTTAGAAACAGTCATTCCATTGCTCAATGATCCGGTTATTCCCAATCCGCAGTATATCATATGCGACGTTGGTGCAACGATTGTTGACGCCAGTACCTTAGAACCGGTGCAGCCTTTACAGGCTTATATCGAAGATAAATGGCCAGGGGAACATAAAATATTCAACGGGTTGAAAGATATGCCGGGTTTGAAGTGGCAGGAAGTTCCACAAATGAGACGGTGTTCATTTTTTTTTAATGAAGAAGCTGACCTCGATCAAATCAGCATCATTGTAAAATCACTGGGTTGTGATATGTTAATATCGGCCGGTAAGTTTCTGGATATTCTGCCACCCGGCGTAAATAAAGGTAATTCATTACAACAATTGGTTAATCTCCTAAAAGTGCCTACAGATACCATTCTGGTAGCAGGCGATACAATGAACGACCTTTCTCTTTTCAATGCAGGATACAAAGGTGTTGTAGTCGGAGGCGCTGAACAAAAATTACTTGATTCGACAAAACACAATGGGCATGTATTTCAAGCCCATGCATCAGGATGTGGCGGGATACTGCAATCCTTTGGCCATTTTCCAGCATTCAGTGACTATCTTCCTTCCGAAATGTTGCGGACTACCGAAAAAACTGAATAAGAAAATTAAGCAAAGCGCTGTTCTGCACAACAGGTTCTTTATACTGAAGCCTCGCTGATGTAATCATCGGCACCGGCATCGAAACCTTACGTTTTATCCTCGGTACAACTCAGCGCTGTACGTATAATTATGGGCATACAATTTTTTAAAATAAATTAATGATAATCAAACCCTTACCCAGGAATTAAATAAACTATTAAATCATATGGATATTATACGCAATCCCTTTTACAATTTTGCGTTTTTTAGGCCAATGATCTTTTGTTGCAAAGCCAAAACTGTGGTACCTTTTATGTAAGTGAATACGGCTCATTTGAAAATGTAACTATGAACAGACATCTACGCTTAACAATATTTATTGCCCTTAACATATTGGCTATCGCTACCGCTGCGCAATCAGAACGTTTTGCTTATGCTATTACAGATGCAAAAACAGATGGCAATGCATGGATTATGCTGCGGAAAATTGATACAAAAACGGGTGAAATGACTGCTGCAGTGATTGATGGGATGAACAAAGAAATGGAATTGTATAATTCATCTGACGGAGCAAAATCAAATTTTAGTTTAAAGGATACTAATAATCTTTATCAACCGCAATTACCCTTCAGTACAGGCGCGGCTGCTTTGGCATATGATAGAAAAACAAACAGGTTGTTTTATACTCCTATGTATGTTGATCAGTTACGTTATGTTGATCTTACTACAATGAAAGTATTTTGTGTAGGAGGTAAGGCATTTAATAATGAAGCCGGCACACAGACGGGTCCGGCAAATACGTTGGCCCGGATGACGATTGCAGGTGACGGATATGGTTACACGATGTCAAATGATGGTAATCATCTCTACAGATTTTCAACACAAGGATCGCCGGCTATTTCAGATCTAGGTCCATTAGTGGATATGCCAGGCAATAATGAAATGACCATTCATAATGCATGTGGCAATGCCGGTGGCGATATGATTGCAGATGATGATGGGCACCTTTACCTTATCACCGCTGTCAATAATGTTTACCAGATTAAAATCAATTCGCTTGAAACAAAATATGTAGGAAAGATCAGCGGGCTTCCGGAAAAATTCTCCACTAACGGAGCAGCGGTTGATCACGAAGGAAAAATATTACTAAGCAGTTCACTGTACAACGACGCCTATTATAATGTAGATCCTGTCAATTGGAAGGCGCATTCATTTATTCCCCGCACAGCAATCTACCGTAGTGCCGATCTCGCAACAAGTAATTTATTGATGGTGACGAAGAAAAATAATTCTCCACAATTTTATGCAGGCAACCAGGGATTGATCAAACTCTTTCCTAATCCTGCGGAGAAAAGCAGATTTATGGTTCGGCTTACAAACATTGAACCTGGAGAATATTTCCTGCAGTTAACGGATGTTTTAGGACAAAGTCTGTTGCAGAGAAAAATAATTATCAATGCTGCCACTCATACAGAGACCATTTTAATTCCAACTCAAACTTCTATTGGATTTTACCAGGTGCGCATTGTCAATATCCGCAACAAACAGGTATTCAGCGAAAAGCTGATGGTAAATAAATTAGAATAGGCAATAGGCAGTAGGCAGTAGGCAGTAGAAAACAGCCACTTCGTACTTCAAACTTGATTCAGGCGCTACGCTTTGGAACATGTAGCTGCAAAGACGTTATAGCGGTTAGGTGACGGTAAGGACTGTCTGTATTGGCTGTTACTTCGCACTTCGCACTTCAAACTTCGAACTTACTTTGCACTTTCCTTCATTCGTCCAATGTACCAGTCCACAAATTTTGCCACGTCACTTTCAATAGGTGCATATGGCCCCGGCTCGTAACGACTTGATTCGATTCCAGTAAAATTGTTTTCACACAATTGCCAATCCTGTTCTCCTGTAATGCGCCAGAAATCAGTAAGTCGATCGATAGTATAGTGCTCGCCTTCCACTGCATCTTTGTCCACCAGCCACGTAAGATCAATATGCGTTTGCGATGGAGAAACAGCTGTAAGGCGCATCGTCCACATATAATCACTCACGGCGTCCATCCAGAAATTCGGATAAACCACCAGCCCCAGTACACCGGCATCGTAGTCTTTATGGTCGCCCATAGGAATTGCCACAGCTTGTCCATCAAGACTATAACTCATCACACCCGGCCTTAGTGGGTACCTTACTGCAAAATGAAAACTGTCGTTGTTGAAATCCACATTGTTTACAGCCAGCCCACGCTCCTGCCATGCTACACGCCGGATGGCCAACTCTTCATCTGCTGATTCCCGGAGATTTGCACCAATAACGGCACTGCAATATTCAGGGTGTGCAGGGCCGCAATGATAACATTCTCTGAAATTTTCAGCTATCAGCTTCCAATTGGTGCGTAATGAATAACGCTTTGTAAAAGCTACCTGAGCATCATTTATTTTGAAAGTCTGTAGATAAGGTTCGTAATCTCTTCTCACCTGATCGAATGGAGGCGGTTGTTTGGCCAAAGAGATAAATATTAAACCTTCCAGCAGTTGTACCTGCACAGAGTGCAAACCGAAATCATCTTTAACAAAATCGTCCGGCATCAGTCTCGCTTTCAATAACGAACCATCTTTATCATATACCCACTGATGATAAGGACAAATCAGCTTAGGTGTATTTCCTTTTTCTTCCAGACAAATTAGCGAACCCCGATGCCTGCAGGTATTAAAATGAGCGTACACTTCACC
>JANPJC010000176.1:0-3188 GCA_031425315.1 Chitinophagales bacterium | reverse complement strand
ACGATAATCCTAATCCTGTACCCACGCCGGTAGGTTTGGTTGTAAAGAAAGGTTGAAAAATTTTGCTAACTAATTCTTGCGGAATTCCATTACCATTATCCGTTACTTTAATTTCAATAGCTGCATCTCTCCTTTTCGTGCTTACCGATACTGCTGGCTCGTATCCCACGATAGCAGCTTTCTTTTTTTCACCCACAGCGTAAAAAGCATTAGTGATTAAATTCAATAGCACCCGGCCGATATCCTGCGGTATGATATCGATCTTGCCAATAGTATCATCAAAATCAGTTTTCAGTAATGCATTGAACTCTTTATCCTTTGCTCTGAGTCCGTGATAAGCAAGCCGAAAATATTCATCACACAAAGAATTAATGTCCGTCGGTTCTTTTTCACCATTACTTGTGCGGCTATGCTGCAACATCCCTTTTACAATGGCGTCGGCGCGTTTTCCATGATGATTGATCTTTTCTTCGTTTTCTTTGATATCATTTGAAATAGCAATTGCTTCAGCGGTATTTCCCGTTTTCAATTCATGTTGTAGTTCTTCTACCAACTCTTTGTTTACTTCCGAAAAATTGTTCACGAAATTCAAAGGATTCTGAATCTCATGTGCGATACCTGCTGTGAGTTCTCCGAGAGAAGCCATTTTTTCAGCCTGGATCAGTTTCGTCTGTGTTGATTTTAATTCAGAAAGTGATTGCTTCAGCTCGCTGGTGCGATAATTAACTTTTTCTTCCAGCAACTGATTTTCGTTACGCAATGCTTTGGATCGATATTGAATATATGACCAGATAGCACCTCCTATCAATAATGAATATAAAAGATACGCCCACCAGGTTTGCCACCATGGGGGAAGAATAACAATATTTAAAACTGATTCTGTTTCATTCCACACTCCATCGCTGTTAGCACCCTTTACTTTGAATGTGTATGAGCCGGGAGAAAGATTAGTATAGGTAACAGTCCGTTCCGTTCCTGCCTGCACCCAATCTTTATCATAATCGGTCAGTTGATATTGGTACTGATTTTTTTCAGCGTTGGCAAAATGCAAGGCTACAAAACGGAAAGCAATTTTATTTTCGTTGTGTGCCAAAGTGATTTCATTCCGGCCTTCGGAATATAAAACCGTATCTGCATCAGCCTCTGGTGGGCGATAACTGATGGATTCAATCAGTACTGAAGGAGGAATTTTGTTATCATTTAATTTCAGGGGATTGAAGCTGATAAATCCATTCCGGGTTGCGATATGAAAATTGCTCTGCGCATCTTTATACAGGTCAAAATTCCGCTGGGTAAGTTTCAATGCCGTGAAATTAGTAATAGTATTGCTGACCGGATTCAGCCTGGACATCCCCATGGCATTTATTGACCAGATGTTTCCTTCCACATCTTCTGATACATCCCTCGTATCATTATTCAACATTCCATCCTGTACGCTATATCTTTTGAACGAGCCGGTAGTTCTGTCAAATAAAAATAATCCGCCTAAATAGGTTCCTGCCCATAATCTTTTTTGGCTGTCTTCCAGGATAGACACAACGCAATTGAATCCTTTTTTTCTGTTGAGATAAGATGTAAAGGTGCCGGATTTGGGATCAAAACGATTGAGTGCACCCATATTAGTGCCTATCCACAAAATCCCTTCTGCATCTAAAAACATACTGAGTACTGCTACATCATCCAATGTATTGTCAGCCTTTTTGGAGCCGTTATTTCTGATAAACGGATATCTTTTGAATGTGCGTGTTTGCTTATTAAAACTGCAAAGGCCTTGATTTGATGTGCCGATCCAAAGGATACCCTGCCTGTCCACCACCATTTCACTAATCACTTTATTCAATAACAAACTATCAGCTGATGCCGGTGTGAAATTGATCGCAGTTTTAGTTTGAGGGTTGTAGTTATATAACCCTTTGTCGTAGCTCGCTATCCACAAACTTCCATCCGGCGCTCTTACCACATCCAAAACGTTTTTGTCTGCTTCCTTTTCCTTCAGTTCGATTTTATTATAAATATTGGAGGTACTAAACCAGGCATAAAGTGCCGCAGTGTCTCTGATATAACAAATACTATCCCCGGCATATCCTACTATTCTGAAAGGAGCCGGTTTCCCGTTGGCAGGCAATGGGCGTGGCTGGGGGTATACAAATGATGCAGCAAATAAGGTTTTCTGACGGTCAACATAACTGATCCCGGCAAATGGGTTGCTCACCCATAAAGTACCCGACCTGTCAAAAAATAACCTGTTGGTAGTTGCATTAAGTGGCAGATCGCCGGGTTCACCTTTTGAAATAAATGGAGTAATAATCGACGACCTGGTATTAAGGTAATACAAACCGGCAAATTCACTTCCGGCGAGCCACAAATTTTCCTCTTTATCTGAGGCGATAACAGATGTGCCTACCGCGAATGGAAAATCTAAAGGGTAGTTGGTGAATGTTTCATTTTGCCTGTTGAATAAAGAGATTCCCTTTATTGTTGATACCCAAATTCTTTTTAATGAATCTGTATAAACCTGTATGCCGCTGGCCGGAAGCGCACCAGGGGAAGAGGGATCCGGCACAAACGATTTGTATTTTTTAGTTTTAGTATTAAACTGAAATATACGCATCACATGTTGTGCCAGTGCCGGATTCTCGGCAGTATTCGGGTCGTAGGTATTCATCCACAAAACATCAGGGTCTGCGGGGTCGGGATAAAATGTTTCAAAAAGGTCGCCATGCTGATTATCAGGCAATTCAAACCAGGGTATAAATGATTTCGATGTAGTATCAAAATAACTCAATGAGCTGTTGGCGACCAGCCAGATTTTACCTTTTGCATCCTGCCGAAGGTCAATGGTTTGCCGGGCCGGAATATAGTATTTGCCTTTCCCGCGTGCACTGAATTCCTCAAGCGTGTTTGCTTCAGTATCAAAATAAAATATTTTGAAGGGTATCGTATCATTGAATTGCTGTATCCCGATCCAATAGGCGGTTGATTGTTTATTATCCGCACAGAAAAAAACAGCGCTTGGTTTTGCAGCTAATGAATCCTGCTCAGGAGTCTTCCATTTATATTTTTTAAATGAATCTGATGTTCTATCGAAATAGTAGAAACCCTCCCCCCTTACCTGCAGAAATATTTTGCCCTGCCTGTCTTCAAATAAATAGCGGGCCGCGCTGTTTACAATTGCATTTCCCTCGTCA
>JANPJC010000175.1:0-8771 GCA_031425315.1 Chitinophagales bacterium | reverse complement strand
AAATTAACCGGTTCATCCTCAAAAGCTTCGTTCCATACACAGGGCCGGTTGTACATCAAACTGAACTAACTATATTTGACCGCAGGTGAGGTGAAAACAGATTGTTATTATGGGAAGATTTTTCTGGTTGGTTTTTTTCTGCGGATTATCGGTTCATTCTTTTTCACAGGTGAAGGTGAAATTTGAAGTGAAAGAAACTACCGTAATTTCACACGACAGTATTTATATAGCGGGCACTTTTAACGATTGGGATTCTACAGCGAATCCGAAATACAGATTACAGTCGTCGGCGGGCGGCACAAAGTTTATTGTATTGGAACTTGAGCCGGGCGAGTACAGTTATAAATTTCACAGGGGCGGATGGAAAACTGTTGAGAAGGGATTATTTGGTGCAGAGATTCCTGATAAAATTATAGAAGTCGCAGGCGATACCACTATCTCTCAAAATATTGATGCCTATCGTGACCAGATGTTATCTGACAAATGGTACGGCATTTCGGGGGCTACTTCAGACACCAGTTTGCTGGTAATGCAATTTGCTCTTTCTTCTGTTTACGGTTTATTTCAGGAATGGTATAATATCGATTCGGCTTTATATTACAACAGTGAGGCTCTTCGCACGCTCCAACGGATCAAGACTGATCCATCATTCCAGGAATGGATTAAACTGAGGTACAACGAAGGGTTTGTTTTTAACCAGGAAGTAATGGCCACATTACAACAAACGCTTGGTAATTTCCCGAAAGCACTTGAGATCAGATTGGAGAATCTGAAGCTGGCAGAGCAAAGCAAAGACACGCCAGGTATCGTAAATGTATTATCAGGGATCGCGTCGCTATATTTTTATATGCGCGATTATTCCAACCTGCTTTCGTATGGTAGAAAAATGATGGCGATTTCTCAGGGACGTAAGGAAGAGCCTGATTTTCCTGAAGGTATAATGACCGGCAGCTACACTATTGCAAAAGGATATTATTTTCTGAAGCAAACGGACTCCGCATTGTATTTCGCTGAACAGTCGCACGAGATGGCCGAAGAAATGAAAAACTATTATTTCCTTTCGCTCTCCGGGTTATTATTAGGCGATATCTATCTCTCCATGGGAGAAACCATCGCCGCATTGCGCTATTATCATCCCGTGTTGGAACTGAGTACCAGCATTTATGCCCTGGATGCTTATATACTTACGATGCAGGGACTCGCCCGTGCGCATGCACAGTTAGGCAATACAGATGTCGCGCTCTATTATGGAAGGAATTCACTTGATATGATCAATCAGAATCAAATTGTTTTGAAATCATATGGTTACAATCCAAATTCACTCATAGCAGAGTTTTCTCCTTTTATGGCCAACCTGCATAAACAAACAGGGCATCCGGATAGTGCCTACTATTATCTTGATCTATCGGTAGCATTAAAAGACAGTTTATTTACGATAGATAAAATTTCCCAGTTCCAGAATCTAACCTATAATGAGTCGTTGCGCAAGGATCAGGAGCGCGCAGCTTTTCTCGCTGCTCAGGATGCTTTTTTCAGCCGCCTCCGCACACAGGGAATGGTAGCCGGAATAATTGTTTTATTGGTTGCAGCATTTTATCTTTTTCGGAATAATCTCCAAAAGCAAAAAGCCAACCGATTGTTGCATGAGCAGAAAAAAGCCATCGAGGAAACTTTGAAAGAATTAAAAGACACACAAAATCAGTTGGTGCAATCTGAAAAGATGGCTTCACTGGGGGAGCTTACTGCAGGTATTGCACATGAAATTCAAAACCCATTGAATTTCGTGAATAATTTTTCAGAGGTGAATAAAGAATTGATCGGAGAGATCAGGCATGAAATCAAAAATGGAAATATCGATGAAGTGCTGGCGTTGACCCAGGACCTGGAAGATAATGAAGACAAGATCAATTATCATGGCAAGCGGGCTGATGCAATTGTAAAATCGATGTTACAGCATTCGCGGAACAACACCGGACAAAAAGAACCTTCAGATATCAATGCCTTGAGCGATGAATACCTGCGATTGGCATTTCATGGCTTACGTGCCAAGGATAAATCATTCAACGTAATGATGCATACTGAATTTGACCCATTGGTAGGAATGGTGAAAATTGTACCGCAGGAATTGGGCCGCGTATTATTAAATCTTTTTAATAATGCTTTTTACGCAGTTTCCGATAAAAAGAAAACTGCAGATGCCGGTTACCATCCTGAAGTGAGTTTGATTACTAAAAGGGTGAAGGGGAAGGTGCATATAACGGTTAAGGATAATGGTAGTGGCATTCCCGAAAGTTTAAAACAAAAAGTCTTCCAGCCATTTTTTACTACAAAGCCCACCGGGCAGGGAACAGGACTAGGTCTATCGCTCGCATATGATATCATCTCAAAAGGACATGGTGGCGAAATGGTGATGGATAGCAAAGAAGGAGAGGGCACTACTTTTATATTGATAATACCAGCATAATTTACTTACACAGAAGCATATAAATTTTTCTGCATTTGTACCTAAAACCTAAAACTTAATACTTACCACCTGTCTTGTTACACGGAGAAACAGCCGGAGATGAAAGGCAGGAGATTCACGGAGAATTATTCAGAAAGTCAAAATCGATACCGCTGCAGAATCCGACTAAAGATTGCTGACTGATGACTTTCGACTTTCCCTTGGCCACGGAGCTGAGCGGAGGTTCTGAGGTTAGCGGAGAACAGCCGATACAGTTATAGGTATTAAGTTATACGTTTTAGGTGAACAGCCTTATCGTGTTATTGTTTTTTCTGCATTCGTACCTAAAACCTAAAACTTATTACTTACCACCTGTATTGTTACACGGAGAAACAGCCGGAGATGAAAGACAGGAGATTCACGCGGAATTATTCAGAAAATCAAAATCGCTACCGCTGCAGAATCAGAATAAAGATTGCTGACTGATGACTTTCGACTTTCCCTTGGCCACGGAGCTGAGCGGAGGTTCTGAGATTAGCGGAGGAACAGCCGATACAGTTATAGGTTTTAAGTTATACGTTTTAGGTGAACAGCCTTATCGTGTTATTGTTTTTTCTGCATTCGTACCTAAAACCTAAAACTTATTACTTACAACCTGTATTGGCTGTTCTCTACTGTCTACTGTCTACCTTCTACTTACTGATGTATTGGCTGTTCCCTGCTTACTGCTTACTCCTCACTGCTCACTTGCATTGGCTGTTCTCTACCGTCTACCGTCTACTGTCTACCGTCTGTTAAAGTGTTTGAATCCGGCTCATCAGGAGATCTTTATACGACTTACTTACCGGAATTGCCTTTTTATTGATCTCTACATATTCTTCACCCACTACATCCAGCCTGGTGATATTAACCATATAAGATCGGTGCACGCGCACGAAATGGCTCGACTGTAATTTCTCTTCAATAATTTTCAGCGGACTTACCACCAGGAAGTTGCCGTTTTCAGTGAATATATTACAGTAGTTTCTGTCTGCTTCGATATACTGAATATGAGCGATCAGAATTTTTACCAGCTTACCATTAAAGCGCACAAATATTCTATCCCCTAATATCTCAGGTCCGGCTTCCCGTTCCACGGGTGGTGGTTGATACATTTGATGATGTTGCATAGCCAATGCTATCGTTCTGTCAAGGTCGAGTTTATTAAACGGCTTTGCAATGAATGCATAAGGATTGGCAGCTTTGGCCTTTGCAAAAGTGGCATCATCGGAGTTGGCTGTAAGAAAGATGATGGGAATATTTAATTCTTTTTGAATAAGACTAGCTGTTTCAATACCATCCAGATGACCTTTTAATTGTATATCCATCAATATAACATCAGGTGTATTCACCTTTGTGTGCACCAGCGCTTCTTCTCCACGGGTTTCAATACCTGTAACATCGTACCCCAGGCTGGTAAGGTGCATAGATAGATTCGCGGCGATAATCATATCATCTTCCACAATCAGAATTCTATTGGTGGGCGTAAGGTTCATGATGTTTAGATAATTGAAATTCAAAAAGGGTGAGGGTGCCTTCCACTTTTTTTTCTGTCATTCTGCCTTCGAGTTGCAATGTAAGTAACTCAATCAATTGCGAGCCAAATCCGCTGCCAGCGGCTGCTGATGCAGCTTTTTTACCTACCCCATCATCACCAACTTCCAGGATTAACAGGTTCGCTTTCCGACTCATACCAATGAAGATATTTCCTTTTCTGTTGTCTGGAAATGCATACTTAAATGCATTGGTAAGCAGTTCATTCACAATTAATCCAATTGGTATTGCTGTATCCACATCCACTTCAATCACTTCCATTCTGTAATCTATAGTAATTCTTTCTTGTGCGTTAAAAATGCTGAGAATATAATTACCAAGGTTCATAAAATAGTCCTTCATTTCAATACTGCCTATGTTTTTACCCTGATACAATTTTTGATGGATCATACTCATACTCTGTACCCTGTTCTGATTGGCAAGCATAACTTCCTTAATCTCTTTGATTTCTGTTTGACCCGATTGCAGCGATAACAGACTGGAAACCACTTCGAGGTTATTCTTTACCCGATGATGAATTTCCTTTAAAAGAAATTCCTTTTCATGATTCTGCCTAGCCAAAATTTCATTCGTCTTTTTATTTTTGAGATAAGTGCGGTATAAAGAAAGCAGAAATGAAATCAGCATTATTCCTGCTATTACTGAAAACAATTGAATATTGCGCTGCTGTTTGAGCTGGCTTTGCTGCAATACGATAGTGTTTTCTTTTTTGGCGAGATCAAACTGTGCCGAGAGTTGAGCGATTCGCTGGTCGGCATCAGCGGTAAAAACAGCGTCTTCAAGTTTATCGTGTTGACTGAATGCTTCAAATGCTTTTTCAAAATTCTTCTGCCCGGCATATGACCTGGCCAATTCTTCATAAGCCATGTGCAGGTAAAATTTATCGCCAAAATCAACGCTCGCTACATTAATACACTTTGAAAGACTTTCTTCTGCCTGCTTAAAATCATTACGCTGATTTTGCATTTTACCAATAGCCAACCACGAACGCATCAGCATGAAATTATTCTCCAGCAACTGGGCGTACTTAAGTGAATTGACGCCCGCTTTTTCCGCATTTGGGAAATCCAGGAGATAGGTATATAATTCAGTCAAAGAAATATAAACATCACTCAGGTTATTGTAAAATCCATAACGTTCACCAATGGTAATGGATTGGTTATAATAGTTCAACGCACTGGTATAATCATTTAACGCGAGGTAGTTATTTCCAACAACGTAAAGCGTAAAATCATAATCCAGATCGATAATTCCTGCTTTTTTAAAAACATCCAACGATCGCAGTCCAATTTCAAGACCCTGCTGGTATTTCTGTTGTTTCCAGTAAATATTGCTGAGGTCACTGTAGGCCATCGCCTGTGCTTTTGCCTGGTTTAATTTTTCGCCTAGCCTTAATGTTTGGATTGCAAATGAAGTGGCGCCTGCGATATCACCTCTGCGTTCGTAAACATAACCCAGATTGGTATACAATAACCATTGATCTTCCTCCCGAACTTTTTCTATTGCTCCCTTTAATGCTTTCTCTGCTTCATCAAGTTTTTCCATTCTCAGCAATACAGCGCCCTGCGAAATTTGCAGTCGCCCCTGCCAGTAGGCATTCCCGGTAGAATCAGCCAGTGCTATCCCCCGCTGAATAAAGCTTAGCGCCTTTTTGAGATTTCTTGTATGATAGTAATATCCGAGGTCGTTCAATACTTGCAGTCGCACACTATCCGCAAGAGGCTGAGAAAGATATGATTCAAGGTCGCTGAGATATTCTTTACCAAACTGATGCGTGGTTATAAATACCTGCTGATACGGTTTAGCTGCATTTATTTCGCGCAATTGAGCCTCCGCCGGCTTTGAAAAAAAGATCAGGAGCAGACAAAAACCAACCAATTTCATCTATAAATATATAAAATAGTACCGCCAGCAGCAGTTCATTTTTCAGAATAATGTTTGGGAAGAGATTTGATTTGTCCGGACAGTTTTAGACACCCTTCGTCCGGAGGGATAATTATAGCTGAATAATATGCGGTAATTCTATGCTATCAAATCGTATTAAAAATCTACCCTACAGAACCGACAGTGTTTCCAGTTCTTCTCAATCATTGCGGTCTTTCAATTTTTCATTTATAAAATTTAAGTTATGCGTAAATCATTATTTTTTTCTATGATTATAGGAGTGATTTCACTGTCAGTTTCAGTAAGTGCACAAGCCCAGAAGTATAAAAAAGAAGTTAACTCCTTCACCAAAAATTTTCAGAAGTCCTACAATGCCAAAGATCATGCTGCACTTAAAGATATGTTTGTAGCAGATGCGGTAAGAGTGAATCCAGATGGAGCATCGATGACCGGAGCAGATTTGATTGCCAACAACTATGCGGAAGCATTTACCAATTCAGATCAGACTGTCGATATCAAAGTGGGAACGATTACGCCGGTTTCAGATACAAAACTAACGGTAACAGGCACCTATACAGTAACCGGTAAAGTTAAAGCCAACGGAGAGGCCATCAATATCAAGGGGGCCTATGATAATCTGGTAGTTAAAGAAAATGGTAAGTGGAGAATTATGATGATGAAATTAAAATAGTATTATTGACACGCCCATAATGAGTCGGGGATTGAAATAGATCCCCGTTCTTATTTTTATTTTGCCATTAACGAGGCAGTGCCAATGAACAAAAACTTATTCAGAAGAATTGAATCGATTGACCTTTTGCGTGGCATTGTGATGGTAATTATGGCGCTGGATCATACCAGGGATTATTTTCACAAGGGCTCTATGGTGGCTGATCCTACAGATCTCGCAACCACCACACCAATGCTTTTTTTTACCCGTATCCTCACTCATTACTGTGCCCCGGTATTTGTGATGCTTACAGGTACGGCAGCCTATCTGGCAGGTACAAAAAAAACAAAAAAGGAGCTTTTTACTTTTCTTTTCAGCAGAGGGCTGTGGTTAATATTCCTGGAACTCACATTAAACAATTTGATCTGGTGGTTCGATATTTCATTTACCGTGATCAATATGCAGGTGATTTGGGCTATTGGTTTTAGTATGGTGATACTCTCGTTCCTTATATTTCTTCCTGTCAGGTTGATTTTGATCGTTGGGATAATTATTGTCGCCGGACATAATCTGCTGGATAAAATAACGATGGAGGGTACCGGACTTCGAAGTGTGTTATGGTATCTTTTCCATGAGATGAAAGTAATTCAGTATAGTAATCGGATCTTTTACATGCAGTATGCGGTTTTGCCATGGATAGGAGTAATGATTCTGGGTTATTGTTTGGGTACACTGTATAACCATCAAACATTACAGGCAGTCAGAAAAAAATTGTTGCTTTGGTTAGGTATAGGCGGAATACTGGCATTTATAATCATCAGGGGAATTAATATTTATGGTGATCCCAATCCCTGGCAGACGCAAAAAAATACTTTGTACAGTATAATGTCATTCATTAATGTTAACAAGTATCCACCGTCGCTATTATATATATTAATGACTTTAAGTCCGGCGATGCTTATCCTTTTTGCAACAGAAAATGTAAAGTCGAAGGTGACAGATTTCTTTATCGTATTTGGCAGAGTACCCCTGTTTTATTATTTTCTGCATATGCTGGTCATTCATACGCTGGCGATCTTTATGTTATTCATTTCGGGTGGTGACTGGACATTGATGATTATCACAAGTTCAAATGTCACTTCTTCAAAATGGTTAGAATATGGATATCCATTGTATATAACATTTATGATTTGGATTTTAGTAATTGGTTTTTTGTATCCAATATGCCGGTCCTATCAAAATTATAAGTTTCAGAACAGGGACAAATGGTGGTTGAGCTATATGTAAATAAGATGATATGGTATGATAACAAAACCAGCATACTTAGTAATAATTTATTTTGAAGGCGTGAGATAAATTTTACGAGCTATTGCAAATTGCATACATTACAGATACACGTTGTGGTGAGTAGGCGGTAATTGAATTGCAAATATCTCAAGATCTAAAGCATCACCAATATAAACTACACTTTATATGAACAAGTTACAAATTACTGCTCGTTTTCAAATTCACGATGGCCAATTATCAGAATTTAAAAGACTCGCGCAAGAGTGCCATTCCATTGTGAAAGCAAAAGACAGAGATACGCTTCAGTTTGACTGGTACTTCAACAAGACAGAGACGGAATGTGCCCTCCGTGAAACATACCCCGACTCAAATGCACTGCTTTCTCACCTTGATAATATTGGAGAAGTGTTTGGTAAACTTATTGCTTTAGGCGATTTTTCAGCCGAAGTATACGGGCATCCCTCTGACGAACTTTTGAAAGCAACAACTGGCCTGGATTTAAAGGTCTATGATTTTTATCAAGGTTTGTAAATGTGCAGCATTTTGTAAATTAACGCCATTCACAACCACCAGTGACTTTGATTAAGTATATAACTATAAATTGCTATTTTGCTACCGTGTTGAATTGAATTTAAGTTTTCAAACGCGTTTGCTTTATAAATAGTTTAAGGTTAACGATCAATTATTACTTTTTTGATCTTACCAACCGATCCCCCTGAATTCACAAATATTTATTTACACCGCACCAATAATTAATCATTTCAATCTGAACTATTTATGTTACGCAGAAAATTTATTGCAGGATCCGCATTAACCGCAATCGCAGTAAGTGCATCAGGGTTTATCAGGTTTAATGGAATTCAGTTTGAAGGTGATTGTGAAACAACTACTGAT